>NZ_JBFUKU010000415.1:0-3632 GCF_056400685.1 Pseudomonas sp. P5_A12
ACGGTAGAGCGTCAGAGGCGTAACGGTAGAGCGTCAGAGGCGTATCGATTTGCGAGTAATAGGCTCTGTTGAAATTGAGTTCATGATCATCATTCTCAATGTGAAGGCTGACTTGGGAGTGCATTTCGGAAATCGAACTCAACGTGATACTGCCCCACGCGTGACCTGTTACGCCAAGGGAAAATAGCCTGGACCAGTCGGCGCTTTTCTGGAAATCATAGGCTCGATCTTCCTGGAGCTGGAGGCGCGAATACTCTGGGAAAACATCGCCGTTCTCGAACACTGAAACCCCATTAGCGAAGTACGTGTCATAAGGGCGTTGTTGTTCAATAAAAAAATAACTGGCGTGTGCGGCGAGAAGCAGGACCACCGTCCCCCACAGCCAAGCATTCAAGCGCCTCACTGAAGGCACTCCATGAGTTGGTCGTCGGTCAGGCGGGACAGTTGTGATTTATGCACGAATATTGAATAAATACGATGGGTTTGGCTGATGCAGATAACATCTTAAAAATTGTAGGTTCTATTGAACAATAGCGTTACCGGGGACTGGCTCAAGTTGAGTAGTTTTTGGCGCACTGGTGCCAGTTCAGTATCCAGGACATGCGCTTGTGCCTCGTCCGGTGCCGTGTATAACAAGCGGTTATCGCCTGACTGCTGGCTAATGGTGGATAACCCGGGTTGCAGTAATAAGGTCCAGTTGATACGCCAGATCAGAGAGCACAGGAGAATGACGATAACCATCAACAGCCAGACATGAGTAGGTAACTATGGGCGAGGGAGACGCTTGTCTTCGCGCATGACAATCGTCGGCTGAGGAGCTGCATCGCAAGCGTCCAGCTCAATTGTGTTGTCAGGGGCTGACCATTCTTCCGGGGGCGCTAGAAAACGGGAATTGAATTGGTACCCACGGCGGGGGATGGTCTGGATGATATCTTTCGACGCTTCATCCCTCAATTGCTCACGAACGCTGGATACCGCTTGATTCAAACTGCTTTGGGTGACGATGCGACCCGGCCAGGCATACGCGAGGATGTCGTTCCGAGCGACGATCGTATCGGTCTTCTGGATCAGCAGTTCGAGTATCCGGGATGCGGAGTAACTGAGTTCTACCCTGGCGCCTGCAGGATCGCCAAAAGTCAGCAATTGTCGAGTCGGTTCGAATAGTGCGAGACCGGCAGTGCGGGGGCAACGGATCACATGGCCAATGGTCTGTGGTAGCGTCACGGATTGCCCTAGTTCAGCTGTAGAGGTCATGTTGTTGTCTCAAATTTCCGATTTTCGCATAGGTGCGTAGATCATCTGGCACAGCCAGGCCTTACGAGGGGACGCCACACCGGCAGGTGTTGGGCATCCGACTATCTGGCGCGGCTTTCTGCAGCGGGCGCAGTGACAGAGAAAAAGCCCTTGGCCAGTTGTTCGATGGGCAGGTCATGTGAGTAATACCAACCCTGTACCAGAGGTATGCCGGCGATCTTGACAGTCTGAATCTGTTCGAAAGTTTCCAGTCCTTCGGCTACCACGGTGAGCTTGAGTGAGTGAGCCAGCCGCGTGAGATACCAGAGGATACTGTCATTCGAGTAGAGTTTTTCCGGATTGAGGAAGGAACGATCAAGTTTCAGGATATCGACGGGTAACTCACCGAGATTGTGCAAGCTGGAATAGCCGATGCCGAAGTCATCAATGGCAATCCGATGCCCCATCTCCCGCAGGCGTTGCAGATGAATACGGGCCCGATCTGTGTCAAAGAGTGAGCGCTCCATCACTTCAAAAACAATCCGCTTCGCCGGTATGCCATATGTTCTGAGCAAGTCTTCTACAAAGCCGGGGAAATCGGAGTCTGTTACATCGTGTGCCGACAAATTGATGGTGATGTACAGGTCATCAAGCGCTCATAAATAGGTCCGCTCGTCCTCGGCAACTTGCTTGCATACCCAGCGTGTCAGCTGGCGGATGATCCTTCCTTTTTCCGTCAAAGGGATAAAAACATGAGGAGCGACGGGCTTGCCACCATGGGTCCACCGCAGGAGTGCTTCGGCACCTTTCCAACGCCCGGTTTGTATATCGACGATGGGCTGATAGTGTACTTTGAGTTGATTGCTTGTTAGTGCCTTGCGCAACTTGGCCAGTAGCGAGTATCGGTAGGTGTATGTAACGCTCGTCAGGTGGCAGAGCGTTAGGACGACGATCAGACTCGCGATCAGCAATCCAGCGAACAAGATGAGCCAAATCTGGTAATACGTGCTGATCGGCAAAGACAGCAGGGCAAACAACCCAGCCCATTTCACGGGATAAGCTATGTACAAACGCTCGTCACCGAATGTTAGTTCATACGGCACGGGGCGTTTGGRCAACGCAATAGTCGTAACGTCATTGGAAAAAAGAGACTCAAGCGAGTGCTCGTCTATCAGATCAAGGGAAAGCGTTGGCGCCTGAGGGGCGGCCGCATGTCTATCAAAATTCCTTTGTTCAACCACAGGTAGCTGTTGTCTTGAGATATAACGACTGTTCCAGCATCGGCTGATACACCCGGTCCTGCATTAAACCAGTAGGCGCGACTAGCCTCTGCAGTGTAATGGTTGGAGGCTCCATCACTGGGCAATACAGTGGCATTCTCTTGAGTTCCGAAAGAGTGACAGACTATGCCTGAGTCCAGGCGTACCGCCGCTTCGTTGACATAGCGCCATTGACGGATAATTTGTGCCTGAAGTCGAAAGATCTCGGCGGTACAGTCGGTTGTGGCAATGTTTGAGTGGCTGATGCTATTGAGGCGGTCAAGGGTATCGACAACTTGTGAGCTGAGCTCATTCAAGCGGCTGAGCTCTTGTTGCTTTATGTCTGCCAGCTGTCGATCAAAGTATTGGTAGGTCAATGCGCCACTTGCCCACCAGGAGACGGGGGCACACAGGGCGAGCCACAGGCCGGCAATCAAGAGGCGTGCGCGCAGGTGGCATTCGAGCATCCTGCTCAATCGGGACATAAAGTCATTCATGGTTTTTCACCGTGTTGAAAACACTCAACGTCGCCATGGTGCTGGCTGTAGGAGAAGAGGAGTTCATAACGTTTGCTGCCTTAACGCTGCTCTGCTGCGTGTAGGGAAATAGGAGTTTTGACTATTAGACAGCTACTCTGGATTACGAAATTAAAAGCTGTGAATTCACTCTAATTCACAGTCTTTTCATGTTCGAGCCTGCACTCTCTAATTCCATACCTATAAGAGTCTACCCGGTTTTAGGGGCGAATGCCTCACCAACAATTTTATCTTTTGAATGTACTGTTGCGCCTGCCCTCTTGTCTCGTTCTATCCCATAGAGAGACGGTTAAAGGGGCGTATTGTTGGTTGATCACATTTGTTTTCACAAAACGTTTTTGCAGCAAGCTGGGCGTCAGYAGTAATAAAGAGGGGAGTGGACTTGCCCCTACAAAACCGGACACCAACTCCCCGTTAAATGGATGCCACTGCCAAGCGCCTGAATTCTCTCGGTGAGCGATAGTTCAAAGCGCTGTGCGGATGCTGCTCGTTGTAATGCTCAAAGGCAATTGCCAGGTTACGCAGCGCCGTTTCTCGATCCGGCTTGGGCATGTGCGCCACATAATCCCGCTTGATCGTCTTCACGAAGCTCTCGGCCATGCCG
>NZ_JBFUKU010000416.1:0-3629 GCF_056400685.1 Pseudomonas sp. P5_A12
GTGCGCACACCGCTCAATGGCCTGATCCTTGAAACCCAGTTGCGCAAGATGCACCTGGCCCGGGACAACGCTTCGGCGTTCACGCTGGACAAGATGCACGCCATGGTCGACCGTGATGAGCGGCAGATAAAAAGCCTGATCCGGTTGATCGAAGACATGCTGGATGTGTCGCGCATCCGCACCGGCAAGCTGTCGATCCGGCCGAGCCAATTTGATCTGGTGCAATTGGTCAGCAACCTGTTGCAAAACTTTGCCCCGCAGGTCGATGCCGCCGAATCTTCGGTTACGCTGACGGCCGAGCAGCCGGTGGTCGGCAGCTGGGACGAATTCCGTATCGAACAAGTGATTTCCAACCTGCTGACAAACGCATTGCGCTATGGCGCCCACAGCCCGATCGACGTTCGCGTGTACAATCAGGACGGCCAGGCGCGGGTCGAGGTTCAGGATCGCGGCATTGGTATCGGCGAAGAGAACCAGGTACGTATTTTTCAGCAGTTTGAACGGGTTTCGGCCAAAACCGTGGTGGCAGGGTTGGGGCTGGGACTGTTTATTTCGGAACAGATTGTCGCTGCCCATGGCGGCACTATCACCGTCGAGAGCCGGATTGGCGAAGGCGCATTGTTTCGCGTTTGTCTGCCGCTGTAGGGAAACAGCCAGATAAACGCAACCTCTGATCGACCCTAGGGTCGTATCAGCAGCTAATGACCGAACAAAGGCTTCCCATGAGTGAAGATGCGCAAGATGTAGTACTCATTGTCGAGGATGACCCCTCGATTTTGATGGTGTTGTCCGCTTACTTGTCGGGTGAAGGTTACCGGGTGCTGCAGGCCGAAAACGGCGAGCAGGCCTTTGAAATTCTGGCGAGCAAACCGCACCTGGACATGATGATCACCGACTTCCGCTTGCCCGGCGGGATTTCCGGCGTACAGATCGCCGAGCCGGCGGTGAAGCTGCGACCGGAACTCAAGGTGATTTTTATCAGCGGGTACCCGCAGGAAATCCGCGAGACCGACAGCCCGATCACCAAGACCGCGCCGATCCTCGCCAAGCCGTTCGATCTGGATGAACTGCAAGAGCTCATGCAGCAAATGCTTTCCTGAGCTCTTTGCAATCGGTGGTCGTGGGGAAGGGGCGCTTCAGATGCTGATCATCTCCCGCACCTTGGCCGTCAGCAGGTCGAAGGTGAAGGGTTTGGTGATCATCTGCATGCCGGGGTCCAGAAACCCTCCGCGCACGGCGGCGTGTTCGGCATAGCCGGTGATGAACAAGACTTTCAGGTCAGGCCGATATTGCCGGCCGATTTCCGCCAGTTGCCGACCGTTCATTCCCGGCAGCCCGACATCGCTGATCAGCAGATCGATCCGCTGCGCAGAGTCGAGGATCGGTACCGCACTGTCGGCATCGCCTGCCTCGACAAAGGCGTAACCCAATTCACTCAACACGGCACTGACCAGCACTCGAACCGCCGGGTCATCTTCGACAATCAGTACGGTTTCTCCGTCCAAAGCGTGTGGGGCGTGCTGGATGTCGATCAGGCTTTCCTCGGCGAGATCCCCGCTGTATCGCGGCAGAAACAGTGTCACCGATGTGCCGCGACCTACTTCGCTATCGATCGTGACGTGACCGTGAGACTGTTTGCTGAACCCGTAAATCATCGACAGCCCCAACCCTGTGCCCTGGCCGATCGGTTTGGTCGTAAAGAAGGGGTCAAAGGCCCGGTTGATCGTGCTTTCGGGCATGCCACAGCCGGTGTYGGTCACCCGCAGCACGACGTAATCACCAGGCAGCAGATTGCCGTGGTCCGCAATGAATCCTGAGTCCAGCTGCTGATTGAAGGTGGTGACCACCAGGTTTCCGCCTTCGGGCATCGCGTCCCGGGCGTTTATCACGAGGTTGAGCAGGGCGCTTTCGAGTTGGTTGGGATCAGCCTCGGCGACCCATAGGTCGTCACTTAATTGCATGTCCAGCTGAATACTTTCGTTAATGCTGCGTTGCAGCAGTTCGCCCATGGACACCACCAGCGTGTTCATCTCCACCGGTTTGGAATCCAGCGATTGGCGCCGCGAGAACGCCAGCAGGCGATGGGTCAGGCCGGCTGCGCGGTTCGCCGAGGTCACGCCCAGATCAATCAGTCCATCCAGGTCCTCGGTACGGCCGCGGGCCAAGCGTCGACGCAGCAGCTCCAGACTGCCGATAATGCCGGTCAACATGTTGTTGAAGTCATGGGCGATACCACCGGTGAGTTGGCCGACCGCTTCCATTTTCTGCGACTGCCTCAGGGCTTCTTCGTTGTGTCGCAGTTGGGCGGTGCGCTCCTCGACCTGTTGTTCGAGGGTTTCCAGGGTATTTTGCAGTCGCAGTTCACTTTGGCTCAGATCGATCAACCGGTCCCGGGCCTCATACTGTCGTCGCCGTCCGCGCAAGGCGGTGGTGACGAGGCTGATCAAGGTCACCGGATGAAACGGACGCTCAAGGAAGGTCACATTGCCCAGTTGCGGGCCGAGTCGCGAAGCAGGGTTCTGCTCGGGCCCACCGTGATGGGTCAACAGGACGATCGGCAGGTCGGACCAGGCCGGTTGTAGCTCGATCAGCTGCAGCAGGGGGTCGAGACCACAACCGATCAGCGCTTCGGAAGAAATTACCAGCAGTCCGGCACCTTGCTCCAACTCGCTGCACAGCGTCGCCAGATCCCGAGTCACAATGCCTTCGAAACCCGCTTCTTTAAGCATCATCAGCGCAATCTGGCTATCGCGTCCCAGCGGCGCGAGAATGATCGCGCGCTCGGACATCGCCTCGACAATGCTCACCGGTTATCGTCCTGAAGCAACGGCTGGCTCGCGCCCAGATACGTTGGCACGCCGCGTAATACGCCCTGGAACGCATCTAATGGCTCACCAATCGTCATGCCCCGGCTGCCGATGCGGTATTCGCGGATGGTCGATTCGTGGCTGCCGGTGCGTTTCTTGATGATCGAGATCGCCCGGCGAACCTTGCCGAGGGCTTCGAAGTAGCGCAACAGAATCACCGTGTCAGCCAGATAGGTGATATCGACCGGCGCTTGCATGTCACCAACCAGCCCGTGTTGGGCAACCGTCATGAATGTCGCCGCGCCGCGCCGATTGAGGTACAGCAGCAATTCGTGCATGTGCAGTACCAGCGCGTTTTCTTCCGGCATCGCGGCCTGATAGCCGTTGATGCTGTCGATGACTACAGTTTTGATATTACCTTCATCGACGCAGCGACGAACCCGATGAGAAAACTCACCAGGGGACAACTCGGCCGCATCCACTTGTTCAATCATTAAATTACCGGTGTCTTGCAGCGCCTGCAGGTCGATGCCCATGTTTTTCATGCGCTCAAACAACAGCCCCAGTTCTTCATCGAAGATGAACAGCGCGGCTTTTTCACCACGGGCCACGGCGGCAGCGGCGAAGATCATCGAGATCAGCGATTTACCGGTCCCGGCCGGACCCAGAATCAATGTGCTGGAACCCGTCTCGATACCGCCGCCGAGCAGGGCGTCCATTTCCTTGATGCTGCTGGTCAACTGTTGGCGGACATAACCGCCGCGATGTTCGGCCGCCACCAGGCGCGGGAACACATGCACGCCGTCGCCCATGATGGTGAAG
>NZ_JBFUKU010000417.1:0-3572 GCF_056400685.1 Pseudomonas sp. P5_A12
ACTCAACTCATACCCCTGGCCCTTGAGCCAATCCTGATCGTAATAGGTGGTGGCATAGCGTTCACCGCCATCACACAGAATCGCCACGATCGACCCCGACTCCCCCGCCGCCGCCATCTGCTGAGCCGCCATCAAGGCGCCGATCAGGTTGGTCCCGCTCGATCCGCCAACCCGTCGCCCCAGTCCTTGCGCCAGATAATGCATGGCCGCCAGGGACAACGCGTCCGGCACTTTCACCATGGCATCGATCACCTTGGGCAGGAACGACGCTTCCACCCGTGGCCGGCCAATTCCTTCAATCCGCGAACCGCAGTCCAGGCGCAGGCTGGCATCGCCGGTCTGGTAGTAATCGAAAAACACCGAACGTTCGGCATCGGCGCACAGCACACGGGTGCAATGCTGGCGATAACGCACGTAACGACCCAGCGTTGCGGTGGTGCCGCCCGTGCCGGGGCTGGAGATCAGCCAGCTTGGTTCAGGGTGCTGCTCGAAACGCATTTGATGGAAGATCGATTCAGCGATGTTGTTGTTCGCTCGCCAGTCGGTGGCGCGTTCGGCGTAGGTGAACTGGTCGATGAAATGACCATCATGCTCGCGCGCCAGCCGCTCGGACTCGGCGTAAATCTGGGTCGGGTCATCGACCAGATGACTCTTGCCGCCATAGAACGCAATTTGCGCGATCTTTTCTTTGGAGGTGGTCGCCGGCATCACCGCAATGAACGGTAAACCCAGCAAGCTGGCGAAGTACGCCTCGGAAATCGCCGTCGAGCCGCTGGACGCTTCGATCACTGGCGCACCGGGTTTCAACCAGCCATTACACAAGGCGTAGAGAAACAATGAGCGCGCCAGGCGGTGCTTCAGGCTGCCGGTGGGGTGACTGGATTCATCCTTGAAATACAACTCGATGCCCGGAAAACCCGGCAGCGGCAAGGGGATCAGATGGGTATCGGCGCTGCGCTGGAAGTCCGCTTCGATGATCCGGATGGCTTCGCGGGCCCACTGTCGGTTGTCGCTCATGATGGTTTTCTCGTTGAGTCGGCCTTATTTGCAAGGCTCAGCTATCAAGCTTAGGAAAAAACCTACAGCACGCACAGGTACAGCTGACCTTCAATACGTCCGGCAACTGCTAGGCTCAAGTCCGGTCCCGTCCTTTACGTTGTTACGGCTTATAACAAAAAAGAATATAACTTTTGTTTTAACAACTAACGGTACGGGTTAGGGTGTGCCACCTTTTGAATTATCGATGGAGAGCGACCTTGCCTCTGCGTAGCACTTTCACGCGTTTCTTTCAGTTGGAAGCTGCCAGCGGTCTGTTACTGATCGCCGCTGCAGCCCTGGCTTTAATCATCAACAACTCGTCACTGTCGTGGCTCTACAGCGGGCTGCTCGACACCCCTGTGGTCGCGCAGATCGGCGCACTGAAAATCGCCAAGCCGTTGCTGCTGTGGATCAATGACGGCCTGATGGCGATGTTCTTCCTGCTGATCGGCCTGGAAGTGAAGCGCGAAGTCCTCGACGGCCAATTGTCGAACCCCTCGCAAATCGTCCTGCCTGGCGCCGCAGCGATTGGCGGCATGGTCGTGCCGGCGCTGGTCTACTGGTTCTTGAACCGCGAAGACCCGGCAGCCTTGGGTGGCTGGGCTATCCCGATGGCCACCGACATCGCCTTTGCCCTCGGCGTACTCGCCTTGCTGGGCAAACGGGTGCCGGTGTCGCTGAAGCTGTTCCTGATGACCCTGGCGATCATTGACGACCTCGGCGCAATCATCGTCATCGCCGTTTTCTATTCCGGGACGTTGTCGACAGTGTCGCTGGCACTGGCCGCCGCCTGCATCATCGCGCTGATCGCCATGAACCGGCTCGGTGTGGTGAAGCTCGGGCCCTACATGGTCATCGGCTTGATCCTCTGGGTGTGTGTGCTCAAGAGCGGCGTCCACGCGACCCTCGCCGGTGTGACGCTGGCCTTCTGTATTCCGCTGCGCACCAAAAACGCCGAGTCTTCGCCACTGCTGACCCTTGAACACGCCCTGCACCCGTGGGTGGCTTATGGCATCTTGCCGCTGTTCGCTTTCGCCAACGCCGGCCTGTCCCTGAGCGGCGTCACCGTTGAAAGCTTCACCCACCACGTACCGATGGGCATTGCGACTGGCCTGTTGCTGGGTAAAACCGTTGGTGTGTTCGGCCTGACCTGGCTGGCCGTGAAAATCGGCATCGCCGCCCTGCCCCAAGGCGCCAACTGGGGCCATGTGCTGGGTGTAGCGATCCTCTGCGGGATTGGTTTCACCATGAGCCTGTTTGTCGGCTCCCTGGCGTTTGAGCCTGGCGTCAGCGACTACGCCGGAATGGACCGGATGGGGATCTTGACCGGCTCGATTCTGGCAGCGTTGATCGGTTATGCCGTGACGGCGATGGCAAGTCGCAAAAGCGCGATGCTGAAATCCTGAGCGATAGAGAACTCTCCTGGCAGCATTAGGGTTTCGTCCTACAGCCACGATTAACCTCGTTCGTTAACGTCGCACAGCTCCTTTTTTCGGAGCTGTCGACGGACGAACGCAAGGAAGATCAGTGGCCGGTAACAAGGACGTTCCCAAGGTTAAAAACCCACCCTCCGGTGACGGTCATCACGTTACCCACCGCTTCATGAACGCCACCGAACTGGCCGAACGCGATGCCCGGCAAAGCGCTTACGATGCCATGCTCGCCCGGCAGCAGGCTTTTTGAAGATAGTCTTCAGGTTTCGGCGAAAAAGACCGACATCCCCCGCGCGGGATGCGTCTTCGCCAAGCCTTGCAAACTCCCCGATGCCATCATTGATTACTCCAATCCTTCAGGCGTAGTTCCGACTGACAGTCTCAAGGACTATGGCGAAATCGCCTGGCTCGGTGCTCGTGATGTAGACGAAGCCGGACTACTGAATCTCGAAACCATCAGTGGCAGTACCGTCTCGGTTGGCATTGGCCGACTTGCACTTAGCGCCCCGACTCTCGTTGCTCCGGGCCTGGCACTTGAAGCTGCCGCAGCCGCCACATTGGCCGGTGTCGTCGCGTTGTTCTGGACGCCGAGCGTGGGTGACAGCGCGCTTTACACCGAAGATCAATTGCGCGCCCTCAAGCAGGCCAGAACCCGCGTTCGTTTGCAGGTCGAGCAACAGGCTGACGGCAGTCTCAAGGGCTACGGTTTCTACACCGGCAAAAACCGCGATTGGGAAATGGTCGATGTCGTGCAGTTCACATTGCGCAGCAGTCAGCAGGTGGCGGATCTCGGGGACGGTGTTGAGCTGATCTGGACACCGGCGGTGGATGGTTCAGACATCCTCGGCATTCCAGCGCTGGAGGCTGCACCGCAAGCGCCACATATCTGGGTGTATCCGCCGACGCCTGCGGCGGACAGCATCATCGTGAACCCGGTGTATCCGCCTGAGTACAAGGATTTCATTCTTGTGTTCCCGGTGGGGTCGGGGGTGAAGCCGGTTTACATTGTGGTGAGTGTTCCAGGAAGAAAACTTCCTGATCCCAATCATGACTATTACTCCGCTACTCCGCGCCAGAAACATAAGAGATCACCGGTTTCTC
>NZ_JBFUKU010000418.1:0-5059 GCF_056400685.1 Pseudomonas sp. P5_A12
CTCGATGCCCGGCCGTGATAAAGTCGCCGCCCATTAGCCCCTTTGCTTCGAGACGACCACCGCAATGACCGATTTCCAGGATGTTGATGCCCAACTTGAAGACTGGAACGCCTTGCGCRCCACCGCCTCGTTCAGCGGCTTGCTGGTCGGCAACGGCGCCAGCCGCGCCGTGTGGGACGATTTTGGTTACGACTCGTTGTTCGAGAATGCGCGCACCGTCGAAGAAAAACCCCTGAGCCAATCCGAGCTGAGCGTGTTCGAGGCGATGCAGACGCGCAGTTTCGAACAAGTCCTGAGCGCGCTGAAAACCACCAGCCGGGTCAACAAGGCGCTGGCCGTCAGCTCCGCCGCACCACGCAATCGCTATTACGCAATCAAGGAAGCGCTGATCAACACCGTGCACGCAGTGCATATTCCGTGGCGGCTGGTGGTGCCTTCGACCCTGGCGACCATCAGCCAGGAACTGGGCAGCTATCGGACGGTATTTACCACCAACTATGACTTGCTCAACTACTGGTCGATCCAGCATCAGCCGGACGCGATCACCGACCTGTTCCGGGGCACCGAGCCGGGCTTTGACCTGAGCGCCACGGCGACCGAGAAAACCCGTTTGCTGTACCTGCATGGTGGTTTGCATCTGGTGCGCAATCAGGATGGTACGGCGCGCAAGTTGATGTCGACCGAGGGCACGTTGCTCGGCAGTTTCGCGATCAACAACACGATCAAGACGCTGGATGACGTGCCGCTGTTTGTGAACGAAGGGCCGGCGCAGGACAAGCTCAAGACCATTCGCAGCTCGGATTATCTGTCATTCTGTTATGACCAGTTATTGGGGCATGGCGACGGGTTGTGTGTCTTTGGTCATGCGCTGGGTGAGCAGGACAGCCATATCGTTCATGCGCTGCGCCAGGCGAAACCGACGGTGGTGGCGATCTCGATTTATCCGCGCAGTAAAGCGTTTATTCAGCATCAGAAGCGGCATTACGCGAAGGTGTTTGAGGGGACGGGATCGGAGTTACGGTTTTTTGATTCCAAGACGCATGCGTTGGGTAGTTCGAAGCTGACTGTTCCAGTCGAGGTTTAGTGGCGACGCGGCTGACGCCATCGCGAGCAGGCTCACTCCCACAGGGGAATGCATCCCAATGTGGGAGTGGGTTGAATTGGAAATTATGTTTAGAGCACCGGCAAGGTTTTGTCCTTGATCACGGTGGTCGGCCCGTTGGCCTTCACACTCGCGATACCTTTTTCCAGTGCGGCCTCGGAGGAATAGGCTTCGCTGCTGCCGATGATTTCGTGGTTGGCGGCCTTGAGGTTGAAGTAAGGATGGCCATCCTTGGTGGTCTTTTTCTCGTAGCGTTCATCCAGCGGACTGTTTTTTTGCACCGAGGCAATGCCGTTGTCGGCTGCACTGCGGGTGGTGTAATGCTCGCTGGTCAGAATGGTTTCGGCATTGGCCGCCTTCAAGACAAACCGAAACTGACCGCTGCTGGTTTTGCTCACTTCATACCATCCAGACATGCTCTTTCTCCTTGGCAATTGAGAGGCTTCGCGCTTCAGAGTAAAGACCAGCCTGCTAGTTCTGTCGCCTGTACCGGCCCCTTCGCGAGCAGGCTCGCTCCCACATTTAGACCGTATTTCCATGTGGGTCACCACTTCCCCGCGATAGTCCATCACCTCTTCATACAGCTTGGCGATCAGCTGATTAGTGGTCATTCCGTCGACTTCGGCGATTTCGCTGAGGATGTCCCAGAACTGATTCTCCAGCCGCAGGGTGGTGACCACCCCGCAGATGCGCAGCGAGCGGGAGCGCGATTCGTAGAGGATCGGATCGGCCTTGACGTAAAGCTCGCACATGGACAGGTCCCTCGTTACAACGTGATTTTGGTGCCCAGCAACCCGAGGAAACCGGCGAGCCAGCTCGGGTGTGCCGGCCAGGCCGGGGCAGTGGCCAGATTGCCTTGAACATGGCCCTGCGTCACCGGGATGTCGATGAACGTACCGCCGGCCAGACGCACTTCCGGAGCACAGGCCGGATACGCGCTGCACTCGCGCCCTTCGAGAACGCCGGCCGCCGCCAGCAATTGCGCGCCATGACACACGGCAGCAATCGGCTTGCCGGCCTTGTCGAAGGCACGCACCAAATCCAAAACTTTTTCATTCAGGCGCAGGTATTCCGGCGCACGGCCGCCGGGGATTAGCAGCGCGTCGTAGTCGGCTTCAGCGACCTTGGCGAAGTCGAAGTTCAGGGCGAACAAGTGGCCGGGCTTTTCGCTGTAGGTCTGGTCGCCTTCGAAGTCGTGGATGGCTGTGCGCACGGTCTGGCCGGCGGTTTTGTCAGGGCAAACGGCGTGGACGGTGTGACCGACCATCAGCAGCGCCTGAAACGGCACCATTACTTCGTAGTCTTCGACGTAATCGCCGACCAGCATCAGGATTTTCTTGGCAGCCATGGGGAGGACTCCTCTGGGGGAACATTCGCAGGAGTATTCAAGGTAGTCCTTATCCGCGAGGTCGGGTAATAACCAGTTACTACCTGATGAACCGCGTTATCGTTCATCGCGGGCAAGCCACGCTCCCACAGGTGATCGCATTCCAATGTGGGAGCGTGGCTTGCCCGCGATGGCGTCGGCAAACTGTACGGATAACTCTGCGCCTAGCTGTAACAGCGCAGCCGGCGCGGTTTGTGGCTAGATGAAGACACTTTCCCCACTCTGAATTCTGGTTGCCAACATGTCCTCGCGCGAAAACACCGGCATGGCCCTCGGCCTGCTCGGTGTTGTGATTTTCAGCCTCACCCTGCCCTTCACACGGATCGTCGTGCAGGAACTGCATCCGCTGCTCAATGGCTTGGGTCGGGCGCTGTTCGCGGCGGTGCCGGCGGCGATGCTGTTGCTGTGGCGTCGGGAGAAATGGCCGACCTGGAAACAGGTCAAAGGCCTGACCCTGGTGATCGCCGGGGTCATTCTCGGTTTTCCGGTGTTGTCAGCGTGGGCCATGCAAACCTTGCCGGCGTCCCATGGTGCCTTGGTCAATGGCCTGCAACCGCTGTGCGTGGCGCTGTACGCCGCGTGGTTGTCCCATGAACGACCGTCAAAAGCCTTCTGGGCTTGCGCCGCGCTAGGCAGTGCACTGGTGCTGGGTTATGCGCTGATTAGCGGTGCCGGCAGCATTCAGGCCGGTGATTTGCTGATGCTCGGGGCGATTGCGGTGGGTGGTCTGGGTTACRCCGAGGGTGGGCGACTGGCCAAGGAGATGGGCGGCTGGCAAGTGATCTGCTGGGCGCTGGTGCTGTCGACGCCGCTGTTGATCGGGCCGGTGGTGTATTTGGCGCTGCAACATCAGGGCGATATATCGGCCAAGACCTGGTGGGCGTTTGGTTACGTCTCGCTGTTCTCGCAGTTCATCGGCTTTTTTGCCTGGTACGCCGGGCTGGCAATGGGCGGGATTGCGCGGGTCAGCCAGATTCAGCTGCTGCAGATCTTCTTCACCATCGCCTTCTCGGCGCTGTTCTTCGGTGAACACATCGAGCCGATCACCTGGCTGTTTGCTGCCGGGGTGATCGTGACGGTGATGTTGGGGCGCAAGACCGCCATCAAACCAGCGCGAGTGGCCACGGCGTAATCCCGTAGGAGCACAGCTTGCTTGCAATGGCGCCTTTGAAATCGCCTCGCCAGCAAGCTGTGCTCCTACAGGATTGTCGTGTTTAGAGGTAGCCGTCGGCCCGCAGCAAGGTTTCGAGGCAATGCTCGCTGATGTGGTAGAAATCCTTCAGCTCCTGAATCTTCACCAACAGCTGGGCCGGGTCCACCGGCTCGGCGCGTTTGACCGCCAGGATCATCTTGTTCTTGTTGGTGTGGTCCAGCGAGATGAACTCGAACACCTTGGTTTCGTACCCGCAGGCTTCGAGGAACAACGCACGCAAACTGTCGGTGACCATTTCCGCCTGCTGCCCCAGATGCAATCCGTATTGCAGCATCGGCTTGAGCAGTGCCGGGCTCTGGATTTGCAGGCGGATCTGTTTGTGGCAGCACGGCGAGCACATGATGATCGACGCGCCGGAGCGGATGCCAGTGTGGATCGCGTAGTCGGTGGCGATGTCGCAAGCATGCAGCGCGATCATCACGTCCAGTTCGCTCGGCGCCACGCTGCGCACGTCACCGCACTTGAACACCAGCCCCGAATGCTCAAGTTTCGCAGCGGCAGCGTTGCACAGGTTGACCATCTCTTCGCGCAACTCGACGCCCGTCACCACGCCTTCGGCGTTCAAGGTGTTGCGCAAATAGTCGTGGATGGCGAACGTCAGGTAACCCTTGCCCGAACCGAAATCCGCCACCTGCACCGGCTTGTCCAGCGCCAGCGGCGAGGTGGTCAGCGCATGACTGAAGACTTCGATGAACTTGTTGATCTGCTTCCACTTGCGCGACATCGCCGGGATCAGTTCGTGCTTGCTGTTGGTCACGCCCAAGTCGGCGAGGAACGGCCGGCTCAGGTCGAGGAAGCGGTTCTTCTCGCGGTTATGCTCGGCGGACGGCACTTCACGCAATTGCTGAGGTTTGCTCTTGAACAGCGAAGATTTGCCCTTTTTGCTGTATTCGAGCTGGGCTTCGTCGGTCAATGACAGCAAATGCGCATTTTTGAACGAGGTTGGCAGCAGTGCAGCGATGGTCGCAACGCCTTCGGCAAGTGGCAGATTTTTGGTGATGTCGCGGGTTTTGTAGCGGTAGACGAAGGACAGGCAAGGCTGATCCTTGACCGTCAGCTGCTTGATGATCAGGCGCTGCAAATCCGTTTCAGTGCCGACGTACTTGGCCAGCACCAGCTTGATGAAGGCGTTGGCGTCGAGGCTGGTTTGCAGCAGGTCGATGAACTGGGCATGGTGATCCGGCGCAAGGCTGGCGGGGGTAGCGGTGACGGACATGGGCAAAACGGCCTCGGGCGGAGCGAATCGGGGAATGGCGGGTATTTTAGGGGGGATGGCCGTTGGGGACACGCAGTTATTTACCGAACGGCGCGATCTGTAGCAGCTGGCGAA
Organism: Pseudomonas sp. P5_A12; assembly: GCF_056400685.1. Lineage (NCBI taxonomy): Bacteria > Pseudomonadati > Pseudomonadota > Gammaproteobacteria > Pseudomonadales > Pseudomonadaceae > Pseudomonas > Pseudomonas sp. P5_A12. The sequence goes on from NZ_JBFUKU010000418.1 coordinate 5,033, forward strand.
GCCTGCGTCCGGCTGCGAAGCAGTCGT
>NZ_JBFUKU010000419.1:0-3496 GCF_056400685.1 Pseudomonas sp. P5_A12
CGGTAAGCACGCCATCCGGGTGCAGGGTATTGCAACGGATGCGGTATTTGCGCCGCCGACAAAGCACCGCCACCGAACGCGACAACGCCGCCACCGCCCCTTTGGAGGCACTGTAAGCCAGGTAATCGTCCCTCCCGGCCAAAGCCGCGATGGAAGACAGGTTGATGATCGAACCACCGCTGTCCTTCATCAACGCGATGCCTTCGCGACAGCCCAAAAATACGCTGTCGGCATTCACCTGCATCACCTTGTGCCACTGCGCCAGACTGGTTTCTTCAATCGAGCCGCAGATCAGGATGCCGGCGTTGTTGACCAGGATATCCAGACGACCGTAGCGCTCGCGCACATGGTCGATGACCTGGCGCCACTGCGCTTCGCTGCCGACATCGTGACGGATAAATTCTGCAGTCGCCCCGATTTCAGCCTCCAGGGCCTGACCTGCCTCGACGTCCAGGTCGCTGATCAGCACCTGGGCACCTTCGGCCGCCAGCAGCCGTACGCTGGCAGCGCCAATACCCTTGGCGCCGCCGGTGACCAGCGCGACCTTGCCGTGAACCCGGCCGTGTTTGTTGTGGTGATTGAGGGTCATCATGTCATCTCGTGTGCGTGGGTCGTATGGGGTTGCTGGCCGTGCGGACGGGCGACGGCAGCGCCTGCACGACGACCGGAGAACACGCAGTCGGCCAGTGACAGACCACTGATGTACAAGTGCGAAGGAATCCCCAGGGCACTGCGCCCGGCCGCGTACAAGCCACCGATGGCTTGCCCCTGCTGATCCAGCACCGCGCCGCTGCGCTCATCCACGCGCAAGCCGCCCAGGGTCAGGGCTCCCAGGGGGAAAACCGGATTGGTCACGGAGATATCGCAGGCATAGAAAGGCCCCTGTTCAAGTACTTGGCGTCCACCCTCGGACTTGCCGAACGGCTCCGGCGCCTCGCCACGGGCGGCGGCGTTGGCAGCCAGCACCGAAGCACGCAACACGTTGGGGTCCATKGACGTCGCACTGGCCAACTCGCTGAGACTTTTTCCCTTGCGCACCTTGAACAGCATCAACGCCAGGGCCGGAAAGCTCTGGAACCACCAATAGCCGCCAAACAGCGCTTCACGAATGGCCTTCTTGCGCAGCGGCGCATCCAGCACCAGCCACGCCTTGCCACCCTGCTCTTCCATTAACGGTTGGCCCAGGGTGGCGCCGTAGACTTCTTCATTGCAGAAGCGCCGTCCCTCGCGATTGACCACAATGCCTTTGTGCCAACTGTACGGCGGGTTGATGAAGCGCCACGCCGATACCCGCTCAAGCCCGCTACCCTGGCCACCGACACTGGCGCCCAAGCGCAAGCCGCTGCCATCACAGCCGGTGGCACCGACCTTGAAGTTGCGGCGGAACTTCGGCGCGTGCTGTTCGATCAACTGGCGATTGAAGATGAAGCCGCCGGTACTCAGAATCACCCCGTTGCGCGCCTGCACCCGCCGTGGTCGGGCGAAATCACGTTCGAGCTGGCAAACCTTCTGGCGCAGTTTCTTGCAATAGCCGGCTGCGAAGTTCTGCAAGCGTTCGGCGCGGGCGGCCAGTCGCGCATGCAGCTGAGCCTCTTTGCTGCCTTCGGGCAGGCACCACAACTCGACACCCAGCACCCGCCCTTGGGGATCAATTACCAGTCTGCGCGCCGTCGCCTGCAACAGCGGTCGGGCCCCGGCTTTCAAGCACGCGGCCTTGAGGTGGGCATAGAGCACCGCACCGCACTGGCCCTTGCCCACGGTGCGATGTCCCCGTGGTGCGGGGGACAAGGGACCGCCATGGGTGGGCACCAACTCGTTACCTGAGTAATAGAGAAAGTAGCCGTCGGGCGGGTACGAGGTCTTCCCCCCCGGTGGCATCTGGTGGGCGTAGGGCGCGCCGTGGCTTTCCAGCCACTGCAGGTTGCTCACGCTGTCGGCACAGAAGCGCCACAGGGTGTCGTCGCTGACCACGCCCCGGGTTTCGTGCTTGAGGTAATCGAACATGGCTTCGGGGCTGTCGTTGAAGCCCGCCGCCTGCTGATGGCGAGTGCCGCCACCGGCGTATACCACCCCGCCGCTCTTGGCGCTGGCACCGCCGCCGGTGAAGCGGTCGGCAATCAACACATCGGCGCCATGAGCGCGAGCTTCAAGAGCGGCGCAGGCACCGGCTGCCCCCCAGCCGACGACCAGCACATCGCATTGTTCGTCCCAGGTCACGCTGTTGCTATCGGCCACTTGCAAGGGTGCCAGCACTTCGGTGCTGGGGATGTTATCGGACATTGACATATAGCCTCCTAACGCTGACTGGCCAAGTGGTTGGCGGCGACATAGCCGAAGGTCATCGCCGGTCCCAGAGTGCCACCGGCCCCCGGATAGCTGGTGCCCATCACCGACGCCGAGCAGTTACCGATGGCGTACAAGCCGGCGATGCTCGTGCCGTCATCGCGCACCACTTGTGCGTGCTCGTTGGTCAACAGTCCACCCTTGGTGCCGATGTCCCCGGCGTCCAGGCGCATGGCGTAATACGGGCCTTTGCGCAGCGGCGCGAGACAGGGATTGGGCTTGATGTTGCAGTCGCCGTAATAGCGGTCGAAAACATTGCCGCCACGGGCGAAGTCAAGGTCCACACCGGTGCCTGCATAGTCGTTGACTTTGCTGACGGTGGCTTGCAGCCCTGCAGTGTCGACGCCGATCTGCCGGGCCAGGCCGGCCAGGGTGTCGGCTTTCCAGTACAGGTTGTTGAGCCACTCTTTGCGCAGGCGGCTGTCAGGCATGACCTGACCGGGCATCAACGGCCCCATGGCGTAGTTGAAACGGAAATGGGCGTCGAAGATCACCCAGGCTGGCACCGATTTTCCGCCGGTTTTCTGGTTGTCCTGATGCATGGCATCGACGAATTCCAGGTACGGCGCCGCTTCATTGACAAACCGCTGCCCGTGGCCATTGACGACGATAGCGCCGGGGAACGCACGTTCGGCAAAGATCCCCCGGGGTTTGTCTTCTCCCGGCACGGCAATGGTCGGCGCCCACCAGGCCCAATCCAACAACGCGGTGGCTGCACCCTGAGCCATACCGGCTTGCAACGCCGCGCCGGTGTTGTTGCCTGGTGGCGTCGCGCTCCAGGCCTTGCGGGTTGGCTTGGGCAGGTACTGATCGCGCAGCAGCTGATTTTGTTCGAAACCACCAGAGGCCAGGATCACTCCCAGGCGCGCATGCAGTTGCAACTCTGCACCGTCACGCGTCACGGTTACACCGCTGACCCGTCCGTTGTCGGTGATCAGGCCGGAAAAATCGGTGTTGAGCCAAAGCGGCACGTTACGGTCCATCAACGAACGACGCAGGGAGGCCACCAATGAACTGCCCAGGGATGCGCGGCGATCCATCTTGCTTTTACGTCGCCATTTGAAGTCCAGCTTATAGCGCAGCATCAACTTCATGATCAGCAGGCGCCAGCCGAAACTGCGGGCCATGGCCTTGTGCGCATCGCGCGCAGTCC
>NZ_JBFUKU010000420.1:0-3490 GCF_056400685.1 Pseudomonas sp. P5_A12
CCTCTGGACTACGTCCTGGGTCGCACTACCGCCAAGGTCATCGTGCATCCGGCAACCGGCGAAATCCTGGCAGAGTGCAACACCGAGCTGAACACCGAGATCCTGGCCAAAATCGCCAAGGCTCAGGTTGTTCGCATCGAAACTCTGTACACCAACGATATCGACTGCGGTCCGTTCGTCTCCGACACACTGAAGATCGACTCCACCAGCAACCAATTGGAAGCGCTGGTCGAGATCTATCGCATGATGCGTCCAGGCGAGCCGCCAACCAAAGACGCTGCCGAGACTCTGTTCAACAACCTGTTCTTCAGCCCTGAGCGCTATGACCTGTCTGCGGTCGGCCGGATGAAGTTCAACCGTCGTATCGGTCGTACCGAGATCGAAGGTTCGGGCGTGTTGTGCAAAGAAGACATCGTCGCGGTACTGAAGACTCTGGTCGACATCCGTAACGGTAAAGGCATCGTCGATGACATCGACCACCTGGGTAACCGTCGTGTTCGCTGCGTAGGCGAAATGGCCGAGAACCAGTTCCGCGTTGGCCTGGTACGTGTTGAGCGTGCGGTCAAAGAGCGTCTGTCGATGGCTGAAAGCGAAGGCCTGATGCCGCAAGACCTGATCAACGCCAAGCCAGTGGCTGCGGCGGTGAAAGAGTTCTTCGGTTCCAGCCAGCTGTCCCAGTTCATGGACCAGAACAACCCGCTGTCCGAGATCACCCACAAGCGTCGTGTATCTGCACTCGGCCCTGGCGGTTTGACTCGTGAGCGTGCTGGCTTTGAAGTTCGAGACGTACACCCGACTCACTACGGTCGTGTATGCCCGATTGAAACGCCGGAAGGTCCGAACATCGGTCTGATCAACTCCCTGGCCGCTTATGCGCGCACCAACCAGTATGGTTTCCTCGAGAGCCCGTACCGTGTGGTGAAAGATGCTCTGGTCACCGACGAGATCGTGTTCCTGTCCGCCATCGAAGAAGCTGATCACGTGATCGCTCAGGCTTCGGCCACGATGAACGACAAGAAAGTCCTGATCGACGAGCTTGTAGCTGTTCGTCACTTGAACGAGTTCACCGTCAAGGCGCCGGAAGACGTCACCTTGATGGACGTATCGCCGAAGCAGGTAGTTTCGGTTGCAGCGTCGCTGATCCCGTTCCTCGAGCACGACGACGCCAACCGTGCGTTGATGGGTTCGAACATGCAGCGTCAAGCAGTACCAACCCTGCGCGCTGACAAGCCGCTGGTCGGTACCGGCATGGAGCGTAACGTAGCCCGTGACTCCGGCGTTTGCGTCGTTGCTCGTCGTGGTGGCGTTATCGATTCCGTCGACGCCAGCCGTATCGTGGTTCGTGTTGCTGATGATGAAGTTGAAACCGGCGAAGCTGGTGTCGACATCTACAACCTCACCAAGTACACCCGCTCCAACCAGAACACCTGCATCAACCAGCGTCCGCTGGTGCGTAAAGGTGATCGGGTTCAGCGCAGCGACATCATGGCTGACGGTCCGTCCACCGATATGGGTGAACTGGCTCTGGGTCAGAACATGCGCATCGCGTTCATGGCATGGAACGGCTTCAACTTCGAAGACTCCATCTGCCTGTCCGAGCGTGTGGTTCAGGAAGATCGCTTCACCACGATCCACATTCAGGAACTGACCTGTGTGGCGCGTGACACCAAGCTTGGGCCAGAGGAAATCACTGCAGACATCCCGAACGTGGGTGAAGCTGCACTGAACAAGCTGGACGAAGCCGGTATCGTTTACGTAGGTGCTGAAGTTGGTGCAGGCGACATTCTGGTTGGTAAGGTCACTCCGAAAGGCGAGACCCAGCTGACTCCGGAAGAGAAGCTGTTGCGTGCCATCTTCGGTGAAAAAGCCAGCGACGTTAAAGACACCTCCCTGCGCGTGCCTACCGGCACCAAAGGTACTGTCATCGACGTACAGGTCTTCACCCGTGACGGCGTTGAGCGTGATGCTCGTGCACTGTCGATCGAGAAGACTCAGCTCGACGAGATCCGCAAGGATCTGAACGAAGAGTTCCGTATCGTCGAAGGCGCAACTTTCGAACGTCTGCGTTCCGCACTGGTCGGCCACAAAGCCGAAGGTGGCGCCGGTCTGAAGAAAGGTCAGGACATCACCGACGAAGTTCTCGACGGTCTTGAGCATGGTCAGTGGTTCAAACTGCGCATGGCTGAAGATGCTCTGAACGAGCAGCTCGAGAAGGCTCAGGCCTACATCGTTGATCGCCGCCGTCTGCTGGACGACAAGTTCGAAGACAAGAAGCGCAAACTGCAGCAGGGCGATGACCTGGCTCCAGGCGTGCTGAAAATCGTCAAGGTTTACCTGGCAATCCGTCGTCGCATCCAGCCGGGCGACAAGATGGCCGGTCGTCACGGTAACAAAGGTGTGGTCTCCGTGATCATGCCGGTTGAAGACATGCCGCACGATGCCAATGGCACCCCGGTCGACGTCGTCCTCAACCCGTTGGGCGTACCTTCGCGTATGAACGTTGGTCAGATCCTTGAAACCCACCTGGGCCTCGCGGCCAAAGGTCTGGGCGAGAAGATCAACCGGATGATCGAAGAGCAGCGCAAAGTGGCTGAACTTCGTACCTTCCTGGACGAGATCTACAACCAGATCGGCGGTCGTAACGAAGATCTGGATAGCTTCTCCGACCAGGAAATCCTGGATCTGGCGAAGAACCTGCGTGGCGGCGTTCCTATGGCCACCCCAGTGTTCGACGGCGCCAAGGAAAGCGAAATCAAGGCCATGCTGAAACTGGCAGACCTGCCAGAAAGCGGCCAGATGCAGCTGACTGACGGCCGTACCGGCAACAAGTTCGAGCGCCCGGTTACTGTTGGCTACATGTACATGCTGAAGCTGAACCACTTGGTAGACGACAAGATGCACGCTCGTTCTACCGGTTCGTACAGCCTGGTTACCCAGCAGCCGCTGGGTGGTAAGGCACAGTTCGGTGGTCAGCGTTTCGGGGAGATGGAGGTCTGGGCACTGGAAGCATACGGTGCCGCTTACACTCTGCAAGAAATGCTCACAGTGAAGTCGGACGATGTGAACGGCCGTACCAAGATGTACAAAAACATCGTGGATGGCGATCACCGTATGGAGCCGGGCATGCCCGAGTCTTTCAACGTGTTGATCAAGGAAATTCGTTCCCTCGGCATCGATATCGATCTGGAAACCGAATAACACGTGACGCGAATCGAGAGCGGGGCAGGATTGCCCGCTCTCTGCTCCGCCAGGAGGAAAGGCCTTGAAAGACCTACTGAATTTGCTGAAAAACCAGGGTCAAGTCGAAGAGTTCGACGCCATCCGTATTGGATTGGCATCGCCTGAGATGATCCGTTCGTGGTCGTTCGGTGAAGTTAAAAAGCCGGAAACCATCAACTACCGTACGTTCAAACCTGAGCGTGACGGCCTGTTCTGCGCCAAGATCTTTGGCCCGGTAAAGGATTACGAGTGCCTGTGCGGTAAGTACAAG
>NZ_JBFUKU010000421.1:0-3478 GCF_056400685.1 Pseudomonas sp. P5_A12
CACACAGACGCGGGATGGAGCAGTCTGGTAGCTCGTCGGGCTCATAACCCGAAGGTCGTCGGTTCAAATCCGGCTCCCGCAACCAAACATCAAAAAAGGCTACTCGAAAGAGTGGCCTTTTTTGTGCGCGTCTGTTTTGTAGGCGCGCGCGAAGAAATGCAGCACGAACACTTAAGCGACCCGAAATGAGAAATCGTTCTGATTCCGAAACTTAGGCCTCTCCTGCGACCGTTCGCCACTCATTTACGCTTATTTGACCTATCTTGGGATTAACGGTTGACACTCCGCCGTTCGCCTGTAGAATGCCGCCACACAGACGCGGGATGGAGCAGTCTGGTAGCTCGTCGGGCTCATAACCCGAAGGTCGTCGGTTCAAATCCGGCTCCCGCAACCAAACATCAAAAAAGGCTACTCGAAAGAGTGGCCTTTTTTGTATCTGCCGAAAAAGTCCTTTCGCAACAATGATCTGTCACAGTGTCGCAAAGCGTCAGGGATCTTCAAACCGCTGAATCCAGACGATGCTGGAACTCAGGCAGCCCTCTCCTCTACGACTCATGACGCGCCATCGCCGGAACCCGGTCAGAGGCGTTAATATTCGTGATTATTTTTATCTACAGGGATTGGTAACTTGGCTCGATACCTCCATCCTGTCGCGCACGATCCAAGAGGTGATTGATGCGCGCCAACTCGTCTGACCCACAAGACACCGTCACAGCGACACAACCGATCAAGGCCGAGCGTTTGCGCCTGCTCGATCTGATCAGCAAATATCGCCAGCCCATCGGCCTGGCGGTCACTCTGCTGTTGTTCGCTATCGCGCTGATTGCCTGCCGTCATCTGTTGAGCGAACTCGATCTGTACGCTTTGCACGACTCCATTCTGGAAGTTCCGAAACCGGCATTGCTGGGCGCATTGGGTGCGACCGTGGCCGGTTTCATTATTCTGTTGGGTTACGAGTGGTCGGCCAGTCGCTATGCGGGTGTGACGCTGGCACCTCGAATTTTGGCGCTCGGCGGGTTCACGGCCTTTGCGATCGGCAATGCCATTGGCCTTTCGATGCTCTCGGGGGGCTCGGTTCGTTATCGTTTATATGCACGTCATGGTCTGGGGGCTTCAGAAGTCGCTCACATGACATTGTTTGCGAGCCTGTCGCTCGGTTGCGCCCTGCCACCGCTGGCCGCCCTGGCGACCCTCAGCAACCTACCCGCTGCCTCTGCAGCCTTGGGTCTGTCGCAGACACTGCTCGGTGCGATTGCCGCGGCAGTCCTGCTGCTCTTCAGCGTCCTGGCCATCGGCATCTACCGCCGTCGCCTGCCGGAACAGCCTTCCCCTGACAACCTGCTGGTCAAAGTCGGCCGCCGCACCTTGCGCCTGCCCGGGCGCCGCCTGACTTTCCTGCAACTGATCATCACCGCCCTGGACGTGGCAGCCGCCGCGACCGTGCTCTATCTGTTGCTGCCCGAGGCTCCGCCCTTCGGCGCTTTCCTGCTGGTGTACTTGCTGGCATTGGCCGCGGGCGTGCTCAGCCATGTGCCGGGCGGGGTCGGCGTATTCGAAGCGATTCTGCTGGCCGCCTTTGCCGATTCACTTGGCGCGGCACCACTGGCCGCCGCCCTGTTGTTGTATCGACTGATTTATGTGGTGTTGCCCCTGTTGGTGGCCTGCCTGTTCCTGCTGATCAACGAAGGCCAGCGCCTGTTTCAGTCGCGTCAGTCCCTGCGCGCAGCGTCGGGCCTCGCGGCACCGATTCTGGCGGTGCTGGTGTTCCTGTCCGGTGTGGTGTTGCTGTTTTCCGGCGTGACCCCGGAAATCGACACCCGCCTGGAACACGTCGGTTTTCTGATTCCACATCGCCTGGTCGATGCCTCGCACTTCGGCGCCAGCCTGATCGGCGTCTTGTGCCTGTTGCTGGCTCAAGGCCTGCGTCGACGCCTGTCTGCCGCCTGGATGCTGACCACCATTTTGCTGCTGGTCGGCGCCCTGCTCTCGCTGCTCAAGGGTTTTGACTGGGAAGAAGCCTGCCTGATGACCCTCACCGCCAGCCTGCTGGGGGTTTTCCGCCGCTCGTTCTATCGCCCGAGCCGCCTCACCGAACTGCCGTTCTCGCCGCTGTATCTGGTGTCCAGCCTGTGCGTGCTAGGCGCCTCGATCTGGTTGCTGCTGTTTGCGTATCAGGACGTTCCGTACAGCCATCAACTCTGGTGGCAGTTCACCCTCGATGCCGATGCGCCGCGCGGCTTGCGCTCGCTGCTGGGCGCCGCCGTGCTGCTGGTCGTCGTATCCCTGACCTGGCTGCTGCGCACCGCCCGCCCGGTCATTCACTTGCCGACGCCGGATGAGCTGGACCGTGCGGTAAAGATCCTCATGGCTTCCGCCCAACCGGATGGTGGCCTGGCCCTGACCGGTGACAAGGCGCTGCTGTTTCACCCTAACGACGAGGCGTTTCTGATGTACGCCCGCCGTGGGCGCAGCCTCGTGGCGTTGTACGACCCGATCGGCCCGACCCAGCAACGGGCGGAAATGATCTGGCAGTTCCGCGACCTTTGCGACGTCCACCACGCCCGCCCCGTGTTCTATCAGGTGCGCGCCGAGAACCTGCCGTATTACATGGACATCGGCCTGACCGCGATCAAACTGGGCGAAGAAGCCCGGGTCGATCTGCATCGCTTTGATCTCGAAGCCAAGGGCAAAGAGATGAAAGACCTGCGATACACCTGGAACCGTGGCACCCGCGATGGCTTGTCGCTGGAGATCTTTGAACCGGGTCAGGCCCCGATGGAAGAGCTCAAGGTCATTTCCGATGCCTGGCTGACCGGCAAGAACGTCCGCGAGAAAGGCTTCTCGCTGGGCCGTTTCAGCGATGACTACCTCAAGCACTTTCGCATTGCGGTGATCCGTTTCGAAGGTCGCCCAGTGGCCTTCGCCAATCTGCTCGAGACCTACGGCCATGACCTGGCCAGCCTCGACCTGATGCGTGCGCACCCGGACGCGCCGAAGCTGACCATGGAATTCATGATGGTCGGCCTGATTCAACATTATAAAAATCATGGATACGCGCGTTTCAGCCTGGGCATGGTGCCGTTGTCGGGGTTGCAACCCCGTCGTGGTGCACCGCTGACCCAGCGTCTGGGCTCGATGGTGTTCCGCCGTGGTGAGCAGCTCTACAACTTCCAAGGCTTGCGCCGCTTCAAAGACAAGTTCCAGCCTGACTGGGAACCCCGTTATATGGCCGTGCCTGCCGGACTCGATCCGCTGGTTGCCCTGGCCGATACTGCTGCCCTGATTGCGGGCGGCTTGACTGGATTGGTGAAACGCTGATGATTCAACGCTCCTTGCGGTACGTACTGGCCACACTGGTAGTGCTGGCCCTGATTCTCGGTGGCGGTTTCTGGTACCTGAAACGCCCGGCACCGGCACCGACGCTCGAACAGCTGACGCCGGCCGATGGCGCCGCGATGACTCGGGTGATTCCCGGCAC
>NZ_JBFUKU010000422.1:0-3476 GCF_056400685.1 Pseudomonas sp. P5_A12
GCCAGGTGCAGGATGCCAAAGTGGAGCAGCATCGGCGTCATCAGTCGCCACCACTGCCCCGCCGCCAGGCTGTCGGCCAATGGCACGAAATGGATGTACTCGCCGACCACGCGAAAATCGAGGAAGGTCAGCCAGCGCATGGTGTCGAGGTTTTCGCCCAGCAGCGTCACCGCACCCACGAGGATGCTCAGCAGCAAAACAGCCGCGGTCGCCTTGGCGTAGCGCAGCTGCTCGACAAAACCGGGGCGCTGAATGGTTTGCACCGCCGGAATGTCCAGTTGCTGATCGGGGTCACCGGCGGGAAAGCGTTCGTACAGCGAACGCACGTCCTCGCTGATGTTGGCAGGCACCCAGAGCACCTGTTCTCCCGACTCTTCGCTGACGCGATGCGGCACCTGCATACGCTGCAGCAGTTTGACGAACCCGCTCAAGTCCACCGCCAGCGGCAGACGCAAAACGGCAACAACACTCATTGCAGCACCTCCGGCCGTTCAACATCGACCCAGACAAATTTATTCGGATCGAGCCGGGTTTCCTGATCCAGCCGATAGGCAACCAGTTTGCCGTAGAGCACGGCGCTGTAATCCAGGCAGGCCAGGTTCGGGCGAATCGGCACTGGTTTGCCGCTGCGCCAGTAGTGGCCGACGAACAACAGTGGCTCATCGGCGCCGTAACGCAGCAGAGTGTTTTTTTCCGTGGACGTCAGGGGCGTCTGCGCCACCGGCTCGGGCAACGCGTCAGGTTGGAACACGATGTCTCCGTAGGTTTGCGGGTCGTCTTCCCAGAATTTGGTACGGAAGAACGAGCGCACCAGACCGTCGCCGCTGGTCATGGTCAAACCATGGGGCAAGCGCATGTCGGTGCCGCGCAGCAGCCGGTCGAACACGGTGCAGGCGAAACTGCCCGGCACGGCCGACGCCTGGAGGAAATGCTCATCCACGCAGCCGTTGGGGAACAGCCTGCGCAAGGGTTCGATCAGGCCCGAATCCCAGCACGCATGCACCACCCGGAAGCGGCCGGCGTCAACGAACAGTGGCAGCTCGTAGAACCATTGCAGGAAGTCATGCCAGTCTCCCGGATGGTCTTGGAACTGGGTCAGGGTTTCACCGAGCAATCGGGCATGACGCGGCGTGTGTTCACGGACGAACTGCTTGTCGCTGCCCGGTAGCGCCGGCGTGCTCCAGCCCAGTGCGTTGAATTCATGGTTACCCATGATGCACAGAGCCTGGCGGGCCTCGACCATGTCATGGACGATGTGCAGCGCCTCGCGAATTCGCGGGCCGCGATCAATGATGTCGCCCACAAACACGGCCATGCGCGACGGATGCCGCCAGACGCCGCCTTGTTTTTGATAACCGAGCCGGTCGAGCAAGTGCTCAAGGGTCAGAGCGCAACCGTGCACGTCACCGATCAGGTCGTAGCTACGCGCGGGATCGAGCATCAGTCGCCTCCACCACCCAATCGACTGCCCCAACCGAGCTTGGTCCGGCAGACTTCATAGTAATTGTGGTCAAGCGGATGAATCAGCCGCAGTTTCTGCGCTTTCTTGCTGATGGTGATGGTGTCGCCGGGGGCGCAGGTGAAGTGATTTTGCCCGTCACAGGAGACTTGCGGGTAAATCTGCATATCCTTGGACACGACTATTTTCAGCTCGCTGTTGCCATCGACCACAATCGGCCTGCCCGACAAGGTATGGGGGTACATCGGCACAATCACAATAGCGTCGAGCTTGGGGTGCATGATCGGTCCGCCCGCCGACAGCGCGTAGGCGGTCGAACCGGTGGGCGTCGCGACGATCAGGCCGTCGGCCTTCTGGCTGCACACGAACTGGCCGTCGATGTACAGCTCGAATTCGATCATCCGCGTTGATTTACCGGGATGCAGCACCACATCATTGAGGGCGTCGCCCTGACCGATGGCCTCGGCATGACGGCGGACCTCGGCTTGCAGCAGAAAGCGGTTTTCCACCAGGTAGTGGCCGTCGAGCACTTCGGCGACTTTGACTTCCAGCTCGTCAGGACGGATATCGGTCAGGAAACCGAGGCTGCCGCGGTTGATGCCCAGCACCGGAGTATTGTGCTTGGCCAGCGCCCGGGCGGCGCCGAGCAGACTGCCATCACCGCCGACCACAATCACCATGTCACAGACTTCGCCGAGCATCTTGCGTGACGAGGTTTGCAGGCCATGACCGGGAAGGACTTCGGCGATGGTGTCTTCGAGGATCACGTGCAAGTGACGATCGAGCAGAAACCGTTTCAGTCGGCGGACGGTATCCAGCACCTGGGAACTGCCCAGGCGACCGATGATGCCGATATTACGAAATTGCTCCATGGGGTTCCTGCAAGGACGGCGAAAAAGACGATTATGGGCGAAAGCGCGGGATAGACAAAATCCTTTCAGCCACAAGGGTGTACTCAGGTTTAGGGCTATGCTCGCAAGATGATCCTATTTCCCGATTTGCTCTCGTTGCCCCATCAGTTGCGCCACCCCGAAGTGCGCGACCTGGCTTGGGTCATCCTCGCGCCGCCGATGCTCGTCGATACGCCGTGGYCGCAGCGCCACCCGCTGGCCGGCAGCGAGTGGGTGCAAGAACCGCAACGCCTGGAGCGCTGGCTGCGGCAACTGGACCGTGACAGCTATGACTTGCTGCACTGGCTGTCCCAGGCCCGCACCCGGCGTCTGGGCCTGTATTACGAGCGCCTGTGGCAGTATGCGGTGCGTCACGCGCCGGGGATCGAACTGATTGCCGCCAACCTGCCGATCCGCCGTGAAGGCCACACGCTGGGCGAACTGGACATGCTGCTGCGCGACCGCGACGGCGTGCATCACCTGGAACTGGCGATCAAGCTCTATCTCGGGCCGCAAAACGGCGACGGGCATGACACTGCGCAATGGCTCGGTCCCGGTTGCCATGATCGGCTCGACCGCAAGCTGGCACACCTGGCTCATCATCAATTGCCCATTTCTGCCCGCAGCGAAAGTCGCGAAGTGCTGGCGGCCCTGGATATCCAGCAGTTCAGTGCACACCTGTGGCTCGGCGGCTACCTGCTGTATCCGTGGCCGGGACGCGCCGAACCACCCGGGGGTGCGCATCCGCAGCATTTGCGCGGTAGCTGGCTGCATCAGAAAGACTGGGCGGACTTTGTCGTGCAGCGCCCCTTCGGCCGCTGGCAACCCCTGCCCCGCCACGCCTGGCTGGCGCCGGCGCATTATCCCGCAGAGCAGACCTGGAACGGCGAGCAACTGAGTGCCTGGCTCAGTGAACTGGAGCCCTTGGCGCCCGCGCAATTGTTGGTGCGCCTGGTCGAGAATGCCGAGGGGGAATGGGAGGAAGCGGAACGGTTGTTTCTGGTGGCGGATCTTTGGCCGAATGTGCCGGGTAGTGGTTGAGATGTGTGGTGTATGGACTGGCCCCTTCGCGGGCAAGCCCGCTCCCACATTTGATCTCTGTATGGCGCAAATTCAATGTGGGAGCG
>NZ_JBFUKU010000423.1:0-3474 GCF_056400685.1 Pseudomonas sp. P5_A12
GGCCATTGTTGCGGGCCGATTGTGTCGATCAACTCGTGGCTGATTCCGGACAAATCCAGATCGCGGCCACGGGTCAGCTGTTTGTATTCGTCGAAGACCTGCGCCGGGGTTTCAAAGGCAAACAGGCTGGTGGCATCCGGGCGCAGTTGTTTCTCCAGGCGCTGTGCGAAATCCACCGTGATCGCCCAGTCCGGGCGCGCTTCACCCGGTGCGACGATCGCCCGGCGGACGTGGGAAATACGCCGTTCGGAATTGGTTACCGTGCCGTCTTTTTCACCCCAACTGGCGGCGGGTAGCAGCAGATCGGCGAACGCAGCGGTTTCGGTGGTGCGAAAAGCCTCCTGCAACACCACGAATGGGCAGGTCTCCAATGCGGCGCGCACGGCGGTTTGATCGGGAAGGGACTGCGCGGGGTTGGTACAGGCAATCCACAGGGCTTTGATTTTTCCGCTACTGACCTGCTCAAACAACTCGATGGCGCTCAGCCCAGGGTTTTCAGGCAGCTGATCAACACCCCAGTAGGCTGCCACCTCGGAACGGTGCTCCGCATTGGCAGCGTCTCGATGCCCCGGCAGCAGGTTAGACAGACTGCCGGTTTCGCGCCCGCCCATGGCATTTGGCTGACCGGTCAACGAGAAAGGTCCTGCACCCGGACGGCCAATTTGCCCGGTCGCCAGGTGTAAGTTGATCAGTGCGCTGTTTTTTGCGCTGCCGGCGGTGGACTGGTTCAACCCCATGCACCACAACGACAGGAAACTCGGTGAAGTACCGACCCACTCAGCGCATTGCTGCAGTTGTTCAATACTGATTCCGCACAGCTGCGACACCATCTGCGGTGTGTAATCGCGCACCAGGCGCTTCAGCTCGGACAGGCCTTCGGTATGGGCGTTGATGTAGTCGCGGTCGACCCAGTCTTCCCACAGCAGCAGGTGCAAAATCCCATGGAACAAGGCGACATCGGTCCCCGGGAGAATTGCCAGGTGCAGGTCAGCCAAATCGCAGGTGTCGGTGCGACGTGGGTCGATGACGATGACTTTCATCTGTGGCCGGCGGGATTTGGCTTCTTCCAGTCGGCGAAAAAGCACTGGGTGGGCGTAGGCCATGTTGCTGCCCACAATCATTACGCAGTCGCTCAGCTCCAGGTCTTCATAGCTGCACGGCGGTGCATCAGCGCCGAGGCTGCGTTTGTAGCCGACCACTGCCGACGACATGCACAGCCGCGAATTGCTGTCGATGTTATTGGTGCCCACCAGCGCTCGCGCCAGTTTGTTGAAGGCGTAATAGTCCTCGGTCAGCAACTGCCCTGAAATGTAGAACGCCACGCTGTCCGGGCCATGCTCGGCAATGGTTTTGGCGAAAACGTTGGTGGCGTGATCGAGGGCGGTGTCCCAATCGGTGCGGCTGCGTGCCAGGCCTTTGCCAAGGCGCAGTTCGGGGTACAGCGCTCGCGCCGTCAAGTCGCCGGTCAAATGCAGGGTTGATCCCTTGCTGCACAACTTGCCGAAGTTGGCCGGGTGCGCCGGATCGCCGCTGACGCCGAGGATGTGCTCGCCGTCATGTTCGATCAGCACCCCGCAGCCAACCCCGCAATAGCAGCAGGTGGACGCGGTGATCTGGCGGTCCATCAGCCTGCGTCCCGCAGGGCCAGCATTACTCGGCCATTTTCGACCCGCGCCGGGTGGTGATGGGCGCAGCCGACGTCTGGGGCCAGGGCTTCGCCGCTTTCCAGGTCGATTTGCCAGTTGTGCAGCGGGCAGGCCACACGTTTGCCATAGATCAAGCCTTGGGACAGCGGCCCGCCCTTGTGCGGGCAGCGGTCGTCGAGGGCGAACACCTCATCGTCGCTGGTACGAAAAATCGCGATGTCACCTTTAGGGCCGGCGATGATCCGCGAGCCCAAGGCGTTGATCTCTTCCAGTGCGCAGATATCGAGCCAGTTCATGCCAGCACCTCCAGGTTTTTCACGGGGATGACGTCGAATTCYTTCTTCAGCAGTGGCTGTTCCAGGCGTTCCTTCCACGGGTCCTGTTCGAACGACAGGGAAAATTGCAGTCGATCATTGAGCGCCTTGCGTCGCTCCGGGTCTTCCAGCACGGCTTTCTTGATGTGGTCCATACCGACCCGTTGCAGGTAATGCACGGTGCGTTCGAGGTAGAAGGCTTCTTCGCGATAGAGCTGCAAGAACGCGCCGTTGTACTCGCGCACTTCTTCAGCGGTTTTCAATTTGACGAAGAACTCGGCGACTTCGGTTTTGATCCCGCCGTTACCACCGATGTACATCTCCCAGCCGGAATCCACGCCGATAATGCCTACGTCTTTGATGCCCGCTTCCGAACAGTTGCGTGGGCAACCGGAGACTGCCAGTTTCACTTTGTGCGGCGACCACATGTTGAACAGGTCATGCTCCAGTTCGATGCCCAACTGCGTGGAATTCTGCGTGCCGAAACGGCAGAACTCGCTGCCGACGCAAGTCTTCACGGTGCGGATGGATTTGCCGTAGGCGTGGCCGGACGGCATGTCGAGGTCTTTCCAGACACCTGGCAAGTCCTGCTTCTTGATCCCCAGCAAATCGATACGCTGACCGCCGGTAACCTTGACCATCGGCACGTTGTATTTGTCGGCAACGTCGGCGATGCGCCGCAACTCCGAAGGGTTGGTCACGCCACCCCACATCCGCGGGACAACCGAGTAGGTGCCGTCTTTCTGGATGTTGGCGTGGGCGCGTTCGTTGATCAGGCGCGATTGCGGGTCATCCTTGGCTTCGCCCGGCCAGGTGGAAATCAGGTAGTAATTAAGCGCCGGGCGGCAGGTGGCGCAGCCGTTCGGGGTGCGCCAGTTCAAGTAGCTGATGGTCCCGGCGATTGTCAGTAGATGTTGATCGCGGATGGCCTGGCGGATTTGGCCGTGGTTGAGGTCGCTGCAACCGCAGATGGCTTTTTCGCTTTTCGGTTTGACATCTGCCGCACCGCCCACTGTGTTGATCAGGATCTGCTCGACGAGGCCGGCGCAGGAGCCGCAAGAGCTCGCTGCCTTGGTGTGTTTCTTGACTTCGTCGACACTGAACAGTCCATGTTCCTGAATTGCCTTGACGATGGTGCCTTTGCACACGCCGTTGCAGCCGCAGACTTCGGCGGTGTCGGCCATGCTCATGGCTTTGTCCTGGCCCTGATGTCCTACGTCACCCAAGGCGTTTTCACCAAACATCAGGTGATCGCGGATCTCGCCAATGGCGTGATTCTCACGAATCTGCCGGAAATACCAACCGCCATCTGCCGTATCGCCGTACAGACAGGCGCCAACCAGCACGTCATCCTTGATCACCAGTTTTTTGTAGACCCCGCCGATCGGGTCGGAGAGGGTGATGGTTTCCGTGCCTTCGCCGCCCATGAAGTCGCCGGCGGAGAAGAGGTCAATGCCAGTGACTTTCAATTTGGTCGACGTCACCGAGCCTTGATAGCGGGCGAAGCCCAATTG
>NZ_JBFUKU010000424.1:0-3442 GCF_056400685.1 Pseudomonas sp. P5_A12
AAGACACCCAACGCGTTACAAGCGCGAGAGATCGGGCGTCTTTCAGCCAAGCTGCTGACACTGCGCAATATGTCATTGTCGGTCACGGCACAACTGGCAGCCGGTGAGCACCCAGCTTGGGCAGCCTCCTGCGTGAAAGACCTCGGCAATGCCTTTGAGCAGGAAATTCCCGAAGTTGCCCAGCTATTGCTGGAAACCGAGCCACGGCAAGACGGCGGCAGCGAACATGCGCGCGTGCTGGCTTACCTGACACAAATGGCCCCCTCATTCTCACTGCGTGGGGGCACCCGCGAAATTCTGCGCGGCATCATTGCCCGCGGCTTGGGGTTGCGATAATGCGCGAAATATTTGAAACGACCATTGAACGCCTGTTTGCCGATTTGGCGACACCGGCTTATGTGATGGGGTGTGAAGGCGGCGAATGGCCGGCCGAGTTATGGTCTGCGCTGGACGAGTCGGGTTTTACCTTGGCGGGTGTCAGCGAAGCGCTGGGCGGTGCCGAAGCCAGTTGGGCTGATATGTATGTGCTGGTCCGTGCGGCCGGGCGCTTTTCAGTTCCTGCACCGTTGGGTGAGGCCCTGTTTGCTAATTGGCTGCTGAGCAAGGCCGGGCTGGAGGGGCGGACGGGCGCCCTGAGCATGGCCGCTCACGCCGATCTTAAGCTTGAGGGTGAGCGCGTCTATGGCACCGTCTATTCAGTGCCTTGGGGGCGCAATGTTGAAGCGATCGTAGCGATTGCCAATAGCGCAACCGGTACTCCGCATGTGGTGTTGCTTGCGCGCAGTGCTGCCAGTGAACTCACGCTGAGTCTGAATGTGGCGGGAGAACCGCGCGATGACCTGGGTTTTACCAGCGCACAGGTGCTGGCGCACGCGCCGCTACCCGAAGGGTTTGACGCCAATGTCCTGGAGCTGGGTGGCGCGATGCTGCGCTCGGCCCAGACCGCCGGGGCATTGCACGCTTTGTTGGACATGACCGCCAACTATGCCGGTGAGCGCAAGCAGTTCGGTAAGGCCATCGGTTCCTTCCAGGCCATTCAACAGCAACTGGCGGTATTCGCTGAACAAGCCGCCGCCGCCGGGATTGCCGCCGAGGCGGCCTTCGTAGAATCCCGTTGTGGACTCGCCGCGTTAACCATTGCTGCCGCAAAAATCAGCACGGCAGAAGCGGCCAGTGTTGGCGCCGGCTTTGCCCATTCGGTGCACGGTGCCATTGGCTTTACCGAGGAATATCCCCTGCATTTGCACACCCGCCGGTTGTGGGCGTGGCGCAGTGAATTCGGTTCGGCCAGCCTTTGGAGCCAACGTCTTGGCGTCCGGGTTTGCCAGAGTGGCAGCGAGGGGTATTGGCCGTTACTGACCGGTCATGGCCAACAATCATTAACCCGTCTTGCGAGTAATCCGGCATGAGCCAGTTTCTTCAGATTGAGCGCGAGGGCGGTATCGTCACTGTGCGCATGAACCATCCCGATACCCGCAATGCCCTGACTACACCTGAGCAGATTCAGGAGTTTGTCGACCTCTGCGCGCAACTGCGTCGCGACACCTCTGTGCGGGTCATGGTGCTCACTGGCAACGGCAGCGCGTTCTGTGCCGGCGGCAACGTCAAGGATATGCACGAGCGCGGTGGCATCTTCGCCGGCTCGCCTTATGAACTGCGCAATACCTACCGTGATGGCATTCAGCGTATTCCCTTGGCGATCTATGAGCTGGATATTCCAGTAATCGCCGCGGTAAACGGCCCGGCGATTGGTGCGGGTCTCGATCTGGCGTGCATGTGCGATATCCGTCTGGCGGCGCCCAAGGCGATCTTCGCCGAGAGTTTCGTGCGTCTGGGCATTGTTCCGGGTGACGGCGGCGCCTGGCTGTTGCCGCGCATCATCGGCATCCCGAAAGCCAGCCTGATGGCGTTCACCGGTGACGCTATCGATGCGACCAAAGCGCTGGAATGGGGCCTGGTCGAGCAAGTCTGCACCCACGAAACCCTGCAGTCGGAAGCGCAAGCCTTGGCGCGGCGGATCGCCAGCAACCCGGGCCATGCGTTGCGCCTGTGCAAGCGCCTGCTGCGCGAAGGCCAACATATGCGACTTGACTCGCTACTGGAGTTGTCTGCTGCGTACCAGGCGCTGGCGCATCACACCGAGGACCATCAGGAAGCGGTGGCTGCGTTTGTCGACAAGCGCGACCCGCAATACCGGGACCGCTGATTACTCATTGCCAACAACAAGAATCGATCTGGAGTAAGCAAGATGCGTGGCGTATTTCGTGAAGACCACAACATGTTCCGTGATCAGGCCCGCCGTTTCGTCGACCGCGAAATCGTGCCCTACCTGCATGAGTGGGAAAAAAACGGCATCGTTCCCAAGGAAGTCTGGCTCAAGGCTGGTGAGAACGGATTGTTATGCTCCACGGTGCCCGAAGAATACGGCGGCCCGGGAGGCGACTTCGGTCACTCGGCGGTAATGATCGAAGAACTGGCGCGAGCCAACGCTACCGCCGTGGGTTTCACCACTCACTCGGAAATCGTCACCCCTTACATCGTTGCCTACGGTACCGAAGAGCAGAAGCAACAATGGCTGCCACGCATGGTCAGCGGCGAATTGATTGGCGTGATCGCAATGAGCGAGCCGGGTATTGGCAGCGACCTGCGAGCCATGCGCACTTCGGCACGGCGTGACGGTGATGACTACATCGTCAACGGCCAGAAAACCTTCATCACCAACGGCGGTAATGCGGGTCTGGTGGTCACTGCCACCAAGATGGATCCGGCGGCCAAAGAGCTGACCTTGATCTGCGTCGAAGAAAGCCGTGCTGGCTTCGCCAAGGGTCGACTGCTGGAAAAGATTGGCCTGAAAGGGCAGGACACCGCCGAGCTGTTTTTTGATGAGGTGCGGGTGCCGGTTGGTAATCGCTTGGGCGAGGAGGGGATGGGGTTCAAATACCTGACTCACCAATTGGCCTGGGAACGCTTGATCATTGCTATCCGTGCTGCTCAATCGATCGACACGCTTCTGGAAGAAACCATCGGTTACACCCGAGAGCGCAAAGTCTTTGGCAAACCGGTTCTCGACTTCCAGAACACCCGTTTCAAGCTGGCTGAAGCCAAGGCTCAGGCCACCATGTTGCGGGTGTTTGTCGACGACTGCCTGGCCAAGGTAATGCGCGGCGAGTTGACCCCCGAAATCGCTGCAATGGCCAAGCTGCTGGGTTCGGAGATGCAGGGCAAACTGCTCGACGAGTTCCTGCAACTGCATGGCGGCTACGGCTTCATGAGCGAATACAAAATCAGCCGCGCCTGGGTCGACGCCCGAGTTGCACGCATCTATGGCGGCACCTCGGAGATCATGAAAGAAATCATCGGCCGTACCCTTTGAAGCACAACTGCACGAGGCAGACAGATGAGTAACGACCTTTACGATATTTCGCTGACGCAGATCGATGGC
>NZ_JBFUKU010000425.1:0-3441 GCF_056400685.1 Pseudomonas sp. P5_A12
GTTCTGACCATGCTCGATGAAATTGGCGATGTGTAGAACATCGACAAGTACATCTCCCAGGCCAAGGACAAGAACGATCCGTTCAAACTGATGGGCTTCGGTCACCGGGTTTACAAAAACCGCGACCCACGCGCTACCGTCATGAAACAGACCTGCGACGAAGTGTTGAAGGAACTGGGCATCAAGAACGACAAGCAACTCGAACTGGCCATGCGCCTGGAAGAGATCGCCCTGACCGACCCGTACTTCATCGAACGCTCGCTGTACCCGAACGTCGATTTCTACTCGGGGATTATCCTCAAGGCGATTGGCATTCCAACCAGCATGTTCACCGTAATCTTCGCCCTGGCGCGGACTGTCGGCTGGATCTCCCACTGGAAAGAAATGCTCTCCAGCCCGTACAAGATTGGCCGCCCGCGCCAGCTGTACACCGGCTACGAGTCGCGTGACATCACCAAGCTGGAAGACCGCAAATAAGACCCGTCTTGCGATAGCGTCTTGAGTTGCACCGGAAACGGCCTCTATTTATATAGAGGCCGTTTTTGTTTGTGGGCCTTCCCGGTTCTTTGATTGTGTACATATCCGTTTCTGCGGTAACGGCTTCTATTGGTTTCGCTTTTACAGCGAGTCACTTTCGAAAAGCGCGAAAGTAACCAAAGCGCTCCTGCCCCTTTCGTTCGGTGCCTCGCYTAGGCTCGGCATGCCCTCRCTCCGGYMYTGCTCCGKGGGCCCGCCGCCATCGGCCATCCATGGCCGGGGGCGGCTAACCCGGCATCCTTGCCGSGKTGCCCACTGCGCAGAACCTCCACTCGGCCTCTCGAGGGGGCGGTGCCTCAACATCAAAAGCTGCAGGCGAGCTAACGCTCGGCCTGTTGAGTGGTGAAAAGCAAAAGCTGTACGCCGATCCATTGTGGGAACTGGCCTGCCAGCGAAGGCGGCCTGACAGCCGACCAATCTCTCAGGGATGTACCCTGTCCAACTGTGAGAGCGGGCTTGCTCGCGAAGCTTTTGATCTTGCCGTTGCCGTTGCTGTTGCTGTTGCTTCGGCTTTTGATCTTGATCTTGATCTGTTGCCCCTTTCCCAGGGGCCGAACGCAGGCTTTGCGTAGGGGGCACCGCGGCAAGGATGCCGCGGTAGCCGCCCCCGGCCATGGATGGCCGATGGCGGCGGGCCCCCGGAGCAATGCCGGAGTGAGGGCATGCCGAGCCTAAGCGAGGCACCGAATGGAGGGGCAAAGCCTTTTGGTTCCTTTTCGGCGTTTGGAAGGGACTCGCTGTAAGAGCGAAACCGCCAATCGCCGTTACCGCAGAAACGGATATGTACACCCGATACAGGAAACGCCATACAGCGTCCGATAACCGCCCAATAAAAAATGCCCCAATCTCTCGATCGGGGCATTCGTTTTAGCGCGACTTATATATAAAAGCCTTAGTGCGAAACCGCCCCACTCGCCCCCAAACCAGTCTGCGAACGAACAAACTGAGGGAAGAACAGCGCGCGCTCGTTAGCGCCAGCGGTCGACTTGTCAGTGATCGAGAAGAACCAGATACCGACAAAGGCAATCGCCATCGAGAACAGCGCCGGGTATTCATACGGGAAGATCGCCTTCTCGTGATGCAGGATCTGCACCCAAATGGTTGGCCCAAGAATCATCAAGCCAACAGCACTGATCAGCCCCAACCAGCCGCCGATCATCGCACCGCGAGTGGTCAGCTTCTTCCAGTACATGGAAAGCAGCAGCACCGGGAAGTTGCAACTTGCCGCGATGGAGAACGCCAGGCCAACCATGAACGCGATGTTCTGGCTTTCGAACAGAATGCCCAGGCCGATCGCCAGCACCGCCAAAGCGATGGTGGTGATTTTCGAGACGCGAATCTCGTCTTTCTCGTTAGCCTTGCCCTTCTTGATTACGCTAGCATACAGGTCATGAGACACCGCCGATGCACCGGCCAAGGTCAGACCGGCAACCACTGCCAGAATGGTCGCGAACGCTACCGCCGAGATGAAGCCGAGGAAAATACTGCCACCCACCGCGTTGGYCAGGTGCACCGCCGCCATGTTGTTACCGCCCAACAGCGCGCCAGCCGCATCTTTGAAAACCGGGTTGGTGCTGACCAGCAGGATCGCGCCGAAGCCGATAATGAAAGTCAGGATGTAGAAATAACCAATGAAGCCGGTTGCATACAGCACGCTCTTGCGAGCTTCTTTCGCGTCACTCACGGTGAAGAAGCGCATCAGGATATGCGGCAGGCCAGCGGTACCGAACATCAGTGCCAGGCCCAGAGAGAACGCAGAGATCGGATCTTTCACCAGACCGCCAGGGCTCATGATCGCCTCGGCTTTAGGGTGAACCTTGATCGCCTCGGAAAACAGCATGTTGAAGTCGAAGTTGACGTGTTTCATCACCATCAGCGCCATGAACGAAGCACCGGACAGCAACAGCACAGCCTTGATGATCTGCACCCAGGTGGTCGCCAGCATGCCGCCGAACAACACGTACATGCACATCAGGATACCGACCAGGATGACCGCGACGTGGTAGTCGAGGCCGAACAACAGCTGGATCAGCTTGCCGGCACCGACCATCTGCGCGATCAGGTAGAACGCCACCACCACCAGCGAGCCGCAAGCGGACAGCGAGCGGAT
This sequence comes from Pseudomonas sp. P5_A12, assembly GCF_056400685.1. Lineage (NCBI taxonomy): Bacteria > Pseudomonadati > Pseudomonadota > Gammaproteobacteria > Pseudomonadales > Pseudomonadaceae > Pseudomonas > Pseudomonas sp. P5_A12. The sequence continues at coordinate 2,648 of NZ_JBFUKU010000425.1, forward strand.
CTGGGTTTGCCCGAGGCGGTAGGACGCCACGTCGGCAAAAGTGTATTTACCCAGGTTACGCAGGCGCTCGGCGATCAGGAACAGAATGATCGGCCAGCCCACCAGGAAGCCGATCGAGTAGATCAGGCCGTCGTAGCCGGACGTGAACACCAGGGCGGAAATCCCCAGGAAGGACGCCGCGGACATGTAGTCACCGGCAATTGCCAGACCATTCTGGAAACCGGTGATGTTGCCGCCCGCCGCATAGTAGTCGGCGGCCGAGTTGTTTTTCTTGGAGGCCCAGTAAGTGATATACAAAGTCGCGCCGACGAACGCCACGAACATCAGGATCGCGGGAACGTTCAGCGGTTGTTTGGTCACGGCACCGGTCAAGGCGTCAGCCGCCCAGGCCCCCGGTGCGAATGCTGCAACGCTCAATAGAGCCATTAGACGCCGGATCATTGCTGAGCCTCCTTGAGAATCGCATTGTTCAGGTCGTCGAATTCGCCATTGGCGCGTCGTACGTAGATTGCCGTCAGGATAAAGGCCGAGAGAATCAGCCCGACACCAATCGGAATTCCCCAGGTAATCGAAGACTCAGGGCTGATTTTCGCCCCCAGTATTTGTGGCCCGTAAGCAATCAAAAGGATGAATCCAGAGTAAAGCCCTAGCATGATCGCCGAAAGGATCCAGGCGAATCGCTCCCTCTTGCTGACCAGCTCCTTGAAGCGCGGGCTGTTTTGAATCGAGAGGTAAATGCTGTCGTTCATTGTTTTTATCCTCGCAGCACAGATTATTGTTGGAACGTTATCCAG
>NZ_JBFUKU010000426.1:0-3432 GCF_056400685.1 Pseudomonas sp. P5_A12
GCCGTATCGCCCGGAGAAAAACTCATGGAACGCCGCATAGGCGTACCAGGCTTCGTCGAAATGCAACACCTCGACGCTGTTGCCCAGGCTTTGTTTGATCAACTCGGCGTTGTAGCAAAGGCCGTCATAGGTCGAATTAGTGATGACCGCTAATTTGACCTTGGGCGCTCGACCTTTGGTCAGCGGGCTGGCGTCGATCTTGGCCTGGATCGATTCGCGGCTGAATTCGCTCAACGGAATCGGGCCGATGATCCCCAGTTCGTTGCGCTCCGGGCATAGGTACAACGGTATCGCGCCGGTCATGATGATCGAATGCAACACCGACTTGTGACAGTTGCGGTCCACCAGCACCAGGTCATCCCGGGCGACCATCGAATGCCAGACGATTTTGTTGGCGGTCGAGGTGCCATTGATCACGAAAAAGGTGTGATCGGCGCCGAAGTTACGCGCTGCGCGGGCTTCGGCTTCGGCCAGCGGACCGGTGTGATCGAGCAAGGACCCCAATTCAGGCACCGACACGGATAAATCCGAACGCAAGGTGTTTTCCCCAAAAAACTGGTGGAATGCCTGCCCGACCGGGCTCTTGTGATACGCCACGCCGCCGCCGTGGCCTGGCGTGTGCCAGGAATAATTGGAATCGGCGGTGTGTTGCACCAGCGCCTTGAAAAACGGCGGCAACAGACCGTCCAGGTACTTGCGCGCGGCCCTGGCCACTTGCCGGGCCAGGAACGGCACCGTGTCTTCGAACAGATAAAGAATGCCGCGCAACTGATTGAGTTCGGCCATCGCATCAGCCGGCGCGTTTTCCAGCGTCACCTGCTCGCCGAGGGCGAAGATCGGCAGGTCTGGCGCACGCACTCGCGCCAGACCTATCAACTCGGCCATGTTTTGCAACAAATGCGAGTTGGTGCTGGCATCTTCTGCGGCAATCAACATGCAAGAGAGGCCGTGATGGGTCGATGCGACCAGCCGCCCTTCGGCGTAATCCACCGCCGAAACAATGCTGAAGCCTTCCTGCTCCAGCTCCCGGGCGATGCCCCGCACGCGATCACCGGCGACGGTGTCGGCCTTGATGTCGCGGTGGACGATCAGGACCGGGAATTTCAAATCTTTATACATGGGGCTCAGTATCCTGAGGCGGCAGACCGTGGCCTGCCAATACCCTCAGGGTAGAGGGTTGCTGCGGATGTGGCGAGTGGCGATGCCCTGAAGTGGGTCGCCATGTGCACGCTAATGTCGCAAGCGTGAAAGACCGGTAGCAGCTGCTACGCCTGCGCCTTGGCATCCGCCAGTTGCTGCCACAGCGACGGGGCGCCAGCGGCTTTTGCAATGGCTTCAAGACGCGCCACATGCTGGGCCAGGTCATCTTCGCTGGCGCGGATGATGCGGGCGCGTGTGCGGTCGGCCGGTAAACGGCGGATTTCGGTGGCGGAGTTGTCCGCACCTTCGCCGGAGCCATTACCGTCGGAGGCATTACCGGCCAGCGACAGACTGGTCTGCCCGCCGGTCATGGTCAGGTAAACGTCAGCCAGAATCTCGGAGTCGAGCAACGCGCCGTGCAGCTCACGACCCGAGTTGTCGACGCCATACCGTTTGCACAAGGCGTCGAGGCTGTTGCGCTGCCCCGGGTGACGCTCCCGGGCCATCATCAAGGTGTCGAGGATCGAGCAGTGTTGGGTGATGTCCGCACGATCATGCTGGCCCATCAGGGCGAATTCGTTGTTGATGAAACCAACGTCGAACGCCGCGTTATGGATGATCAGTTGCGCGCCTTTGATGAACTCGAAGAACTCATCGGCCACTTCAGTGAAACGCGGCTTGCCCACCAGAAATTCGTTGGTGATGCCGTGGACGCCGATGGCGCCTTCGTCACTCTCGCGATCCGGCTGCAGGTAGACGTGAAAGTGCCGACCGGTCAAACGCCGACCGATCAACTCGACACAACCGATTTCGATAATCCGGTGGCCGTCGGTCACCGGCATGCCGGTGGTTTCGGTATCGAGTACAACCATCCTCTGAGCCATGCTTTGTTAATTCCCCATCTCTGATCACTCCCCGAAGGCCAACGATATTAACACATTGAGTCACGCTCGGTAATTTTAAGTACCGAGAAAGTGTAAATGAGGAATGTCAAACTTTCTTACTCCGCATCATTGTAAACGCGCGTGAGAAAAACACATGAACAGATACCGATCAGTTCGCCCCACATTGCAACGCTACTATCATCGCCAAAATGAATACACACAACTATGACGAGAAAATCAGAGATGAGAACCAGCCAAAGATCACCTCTGAATTACCTAAACAATGAGACAGAACGAATCATCAGCCATATATTGACGCCGTAAAAAAACACAAACGATAGTTACATATTGACCTTACAAAACCAACAAACACTAGCCATATATTGACAGCTCTGACACCCACGAACGTTTGCTAAAATTGCCCCCGAAAATTCATACAACTTTAGATATATATTGCCATCTCTCGGTAGCACCTACGAAATAGAAAATAAAGATATTTTATTAACTACAGCTTTAAAAAATTACTTGCACCAACACACTAAAGATGATCAGAATTGGCCATGCATTTAGRCGAGCTTCATATGACATACAAATTACGAAGCTTCATCGCAAAAAACGGTGAGCGCTTTACACAAATCTATGACTCGGACAATCTCGGATTCCCGCTATTTCACCCGACACTATACTGCGCACTTGAATTACGTAACAACCTCACTCACAACACACAAAAAAACCGCATGTACATTATAAAAAAAATACTTACATGGGCACAAAGCATGAAGATAAGCATAGAGGCTCGTTTTGAAAAACAAAATTTTCTCTCTATGGCCGAATGTAGAAGCTTAGTAAATTTCTTGGCAATAAAGAAAAACTCTACAAATGGTGACGTTGTTTGCAATACAAAAATAAACGAAGCATTAATTACAACCTCAAAATACTTAGTATGGCTTGCGCACATAATTTGCGGCACGCACTTATCACCACAACTTAAAGAATCCATTATTATTATGGAAAAAGAAATCCTCCGTCAAAAACGGAAAAAAGGATCTTCCGCAGCTGAGTCCCGCAAATTTATTGCAAAAAAAATCAGTGCAAACATGGAGAAAGAACTTAAAACAATATTCTCTTCTTTATTCTCGATAAAGACAGACAACTCAAATTCAGAAATTTATTTTAGGAACATGATATGCCTACAAATTCTTTACGAAACAGGTATTCGCATCGGGGAACTACTAAGCCTTCAACTGTCATCATTTGATGACGGAACCGGAGGGGACGAACCATCTTTGTCTATCAAGCGCTCGCACGACGATCCGAATGATGACAGAGTCGCTCAACCCACAGCCAAAACTTTGGAAAGAATACTTTCCATAAGCGAGGACTTGAGCAAAAAAATCACTCACTACCT
>NZ_JBFUKU010000427.1:0-3417 GCF_056400685.1 Pseudomonas sp. P5_A12
CGCCTTGGCCATCAACCAAGTACTACCAGCAACGATGCCCAATCCATGACTGGCAGCAATGAGAAGCCCCTCGTTGTCGTTACTTTTGATCGACCCTTTTGGCCTAACTGTGACGGCCTTACCGCCGGACACGAGGCGCCAATCAGGAAAAGTGCTGAATCCGGTGTAGGACAGACATTGGTGCTTCATCAAGTCGTGAGGGTGCGTGGGCGCTCCATGTTGCTCAACGTACTCAGGCGAGGCGCACAAGATGCGTCTTTGATCGCAAAGCTTCCGTGCGATCAGCCGGCTGTCCGGCAAATCCCCGATACGTATCGCCAAGTCATACCCCTTCGAGACAATATCCACGAAATCATCGGTGTACTCGAGCTCTAGGGAGAGATGGCGATGGAGTTTGGCGAACTCGGCAATCAGCGGGCTCAACCACATCCGCCCCATCGCGGAGGGCAGGGACAACCTGAGCGTTCCTTGAATTTCCGATGAGTCTTGTAACGCTTCGGATTGAGCCTCCTCTATCAACCGAGCAGCGGCACGGATGTTTTCAACGAAACGAGCACCGACGTCAGTGAACCGTACAGTCCGGGTCGTTCTCTCAACCAGCCGAACACCCAGCCTCATTTCCAGCGCGGAAATACGCTTCGACAAAACGGATGGATGCCGCTCGAGAACCTTCGCCGCCGCTGAAAACGTCTGATGATCTGCAAGCGCAAGGATTGCGCAGAGCTCATCTGCTTTACGGCTATCGAACGGATCCATCAACAACCTCACCAGTGGGGTTAAGGAACAAGGACAATCGAACCTTTGGAATGTCCGTTCTCAATGTCCTGCTGGGCCTTGCCGGCTTCGTTCAAAGGATAAATTTTCGAGACATGGGCCTTGATGATGCCCTTGGCAATGGCGTCCAGCACATCAGCTGCACGCTCTTGATAAGCCTCAGCAGTAGCAGTATGAGCCAACAAGGAAGGTCGTGTGAGGTACAGGGAGCCTTTGGCATTGAGCGTCCCTATCGCTACGGGATCCGGCACGCCACTAGAGATGCCGTAGGAAACCATCAGACCACGCACCGTCAGGCAATCCAACGAAGTCTCGAAGGTCTGCTTACCGATTGGGTCATAAACAACATCCGCCTTCTTTCCGCCGGTAGCTTCCTGAACGTTTGCTGCCAATGTCGCGCTATCGAACACGAACACATGGTCACAACCAGCAGCACGTGCCCGCTCTACGCTCGCTTCTTTCGACACTACACCGATTACGTTCGCACCCAAGTGCTTCGCCCAAGCGGCCATCAGCTGACCAACTCCACCGGCAGCGCCGTAGAGCAAAATGTTTGTGCCCTTGCTAACTGGGTAAGTGGTTTTGAGCAGGTATTGAGCGGTGATGCCTTTGAACAGGACGGAGGCCGCTTCTTCAAAACTCATAGAGTCAGGCAGCTTAACCAATCGTTCCGCTGGATAAAGTCTGACAGCTGCATAGCTGCCGATAGGGCCAGTCGCGTATGCAACACGATCACCAACCTTGACGTTCGTCACATTTGGYCCAATGGCCTCTACAACGCCAGCACCTTCCAGGCCAATACCAGAAGGAAGCGCGATCTTCACCTCGCCACGGCGTTGACTGATATCCAGAGGATTCACACCCACCGCATGCTGCTTAAGACGCACCAGCCCCTCAGCCGGCTCGCCGACCTGAATGCTGTCCAGATGAAGTTGCTCAGCACCACCAAAGCTTTCTAAACGCACTACATCGACCATGACTCACCTCCAGTGATTGCACTGCACCAAAGGTCGCACCTTGCACCATTTGCAACAAGCCACACTCCATGCATTACAGAACTGCACCATTTGCACAAGTCATCCGCCATACCTCTCCATGATCAGCTGAAACGGCTGTGCAGCAGGTAGAGGGCGACCAGCAGTGCATTCCCTATTTTTTGCACATCCATTGAGCAGATTCTGCTCTGTGCCACTCGCTAGGCCACTCATAGACTCGGTTCCACTACCACAAGCAACTGGAGAATTTAGCCCCCGCTGTTCGCAATACGATCCATCGAGCATGACCGAATTATCGGGGCGCCAGCTTCAGATAAATCTAACGATGGCGGCCAGTTCAATTGGCCGGCAGTCAAGAACAAAAAAAAAAACAAAACGAGCCCACTGGGCCGAGGAACTGCAAAATGAATGAGATAGCCCAAGAGCGAGCCATTGGCTCATCCGAAGAAATAGGACGACAAGACAAGAAGATTATTTTCGCCTCTTCTCTTGGAACGATTTTCGAGTGGTACGATTTCTTTCTGTATGGCGCCATGGCAGCCATCATCGGCAAGCACTTCTTCTCTGGCGTCAACGACACAACCGCCTTCATCTTTGCGCTCATGACCTTCGCCGCCGGCTTCCTTGTGAGGCCTTTCGGTGCACTTGTGTTTGGGCGCCTGGGCGACATGATCGGCAGAAAATATACCTTTATGGTCACCATTATATTAATGGGTATATCGACTTTCCTCGTCGGCCTCCTTCCGACCTATGCCTCTTGGGGCATCGCTGCACCGATCATTCTGGTGGCTTTGCGTATGCTCCAGGGCCTTGCGCTCGGCGGCGAATATGGCGGTGCCGCTACTTACGTGGCCGAACATGCCCCTAGGAACAAGCGAGGTATGTTCACTGGCTGGATTCAATCCACGGCTACCTTCGGCCTGCTTCTCTCCCTACTGATCATCTTGATCTGCCGTAAGGTCACCGGCGATCAGTTTGAAGTGTGGGGCTGGCGAATCCCATTCCTGCTTTCCCTAGTGATGGTTGGTATTTCTGCTTGGATTCGCATGAGCATGCATGAGTCTCCTTCCTTCAAAAAAATGAAGGAAGAGGGTACGACGAGCAAATCGCCGATTCGCGACTCGTTCGGCTCTTGGTCAAATCTCAAGATAGTGTTGACTGCACTGTTCGGCATCAACGCCGGCCAAGCCGTGACCTTCTACACCTCTCAGTTTTACGTCTTCTTCTTCATGACCCAGTTCTTGAAGATGGATCCGGCACAGTCCAACACTCTGCTGATTATCAGCGTGGTGATTGGAGCACCGTTCTTCATCATCTTCGGCTCACTCTCCGACAAGATTGGACGCAAGCCGATTCTGATGACCGGTTTACTACTTGCCACCCTTCTGTATTTTCCACTATTCAAAGCTCTGAGCTACTACGGGAACCCTCAGATCTCGCAAGCAAGCATCACCGCTCCGGTCACGGTTACCGCTGACCTGGCCTCTTGCACCTTCCAATTTGATCCGGTGGGCAAAGCCAAATTTGACAGTGCTTGCGACAAGACCAAGGCCTATCTGGCCAAGATGGGTATCCCATACGAATCGGTAGCCGGCCCTGTAGGCAGTGACATCAAAATTGCCGTCGGTAGTACGGTGCTTATCGGCTT
>NZ_JBFUKU010000428.1:0-3410 GCF_056400685.1 Pseudomonas sp. P5_A12
AATCGGCGTAGCGTGTCTTCGTCTGTCAGCGGATTCCCCAATATCAATACACGATCATCTTCAACTGCCTGGTTTATGATTGCTGGCGGTATCCGGGTGATCTGGTTATCCCGTAAATCGAGAGACGTCAGATAAGGCTCATCCTTGATTCCGATCGGGCATCGGGTGATTTGAGTATTTCTCAGGTTGAGCTGACGCAACTCGTTCATGCCCATCACCAGCGGTGGCACACCCAAAGGGTTGTCGCTCAAGTCCAACGTTTGCAAATGGGTCAGGTCACGCAGTTGTGAAGCGGCGCTTTCACTGAACACCAGCTGTGTTGCACGCAGGTTCAATGAGCGAAGGTGTGTCAATTGCTCGATTGCCGGCGGTAAAGCGCGGCCTGCATCGCCTGCCACGAAGAAATGACGCAAGTCCACATCGTCCAGACACAAAATCTCAAGGTTGGGGAAGCACTCGAGAAACCCATTGAGACTGTCTTGCTCGGTCAGGTGAAAGCCTCGCATCAATAGCTCGGTTACATCGTCGAACCTGACATTCAATGCAGGCAATCGGTGATAGTTTTCAAAATTCATATCCAGCGTGGTGCGCGGTTCCGTTCCTCGCTTCTGCCAAATAGCAACCAGTTCCTCCGCAAGCTCGGTCCTGAGCGCCCGTTCGTCCTGCATCTCCTCCATCAGAAGCTGGATGTTGTAGGTCGTAACTTGTGCCGGGCTCAAACCCGCCGCCGCCACATCGCCAACCGCCAAAAACGGAAGGTCCATCTCATGGACATCATCGGCAACCTGATCTACCCAACCGTTCAGGTCGGTGTTGAGTTGCTGTAACTGCTGCTTCAATCCATCGATGTAAGCCTGCGTATTATTTCCCGCGCGTTGCAATGCCTCATCGGCCCGGGCATCGGTGAAATCGGGATAAATGCCCTTGACCTGCAACCTCATCATCTCGTGGGTCATGGCTTCGCCTTGAGGCGTCGACGGATAACCTCCGCCGCGCAACCCCTGAGGCTCAAACGGCAGCCCGCTGTCCATCCTTTGCAACCCCTGCAGGGTTTGCGAGCGAGGCAGTGCCACCACGCCGACCTTGAGTCGCAACTCATTGGCGGGATCATCAGAAGTCAGGTGTAACCCCGAGCGTTCGTCCTTGGACAGGATGGCGAGGACAGCCTCGTAGAAGTCCGATGGCAAGGCCGGGGGCTGATAGCAGTCCTCTGCCCTGATAAGGATTCGAGTATTTGCCGCGTCGAGCGGACCGCAGCTGTCCAGGATCCGCCCGGAAGGCGAATGGTCAAGAATGTTTATCCGGAGATTTTTGGGCCACCCGGGCACATTCTGAAGCGAGTGCAAAGCCAGCGCGTCCGTCTCGGCATTGGCGACCGACCCAAGGTAAAGGCCTTCGTAGGCACGATTCAGGCGCACATGCTGCTGATACTGACGGGCCTTGCTGTCCAGGCGTTTGAACACTTGCTTGACCTCGCTGACGGCGGGCGTCGCGCGGATGTCTACGCCGTAACGGTCGAGCATGTGCTCGATGGCATTTTTGGGAAGCCCCGGGTATTGGCGTTGAAACAGCTGGACCCATTCATGCTCCGATTGYTGTAGCGCAGCGTAACGACTATTGAAAAACCCGGTTTGACCGACCGGACCCAGCACCTGATCGAGCTTGAAGCGGCTGATCGTGTCAGCCAGCAACGGCGTCGGTGGCCGACCGGTGTTCATCAAGCGCAGCATGTCGTCGTCGACTGCGCTGACTTTGCCTATCTGCGCCAGGACTTCATCGCTGAATGACGCGACCGAGGGGCCAATGCCGCGAATCAACTCCAGCCGCGATAACCCGGAAGGCGCTGCCACACTTACCTCGACCGGCGTTGCGATGGCGACGTGCTCACTTGGCCCAAGTGCTTCGGTCTCGGCCCTTCCAACGCTAACATCCGCCCCCGCGCCGGCCAGCGGCAGCGCATTGAGCAAGCCAAACACCGTGCGCGTTACGCCCTCTTTGCGCTGGCTCGACGTTTCACCGTTCACGGCCTGATCCAGCCCGTAACCAGCGTCGATGAGCCCGGCCAGCGCCAATACGCCCTCTCCCCCCGGCACAAACAAGGCCAGAGGCCCAAACTGGTTTATCCATTGCACGAGCGGTTCGACAACCGAGCTCAAATTGTCACGGTTGACTTGCGCGTCGTCCCGGATGGATTTGACGCTCTCCCAAGCCGCCTGCTTCATGTTCAATACCAACTGTGCAAACGGATCGGTCGCAGGGTCTTGATTGTCGAAGCCGATGTACTCGGCGGGGTCCCAATAACCATCATTGTTGAAGAAACCGGCATTGTTCGTCAGCCAGTGTTCTTTCGGGTAAATCGCCATGCCGTCCAGCGCAGTCAGCACACCTGCGTGGAACGTGCCGTCCTGGCGATCGTCTTCGACAAAATGTGCGGCCAGCGCCTGTTTCGTGGCACTGGCGTTGCTTTGTTTGACCACCCATTGGTGCAACTGCCAGACGTCAGCGAAGTCATGAAGCGGCGAAGAGTTGCCCGGGATGTACATCAATACCCGGGGGCTAGCGGCGACACGAAAGATCCAGATGTCGGTCGAGCTGTAGCGATACAGCTTTAACCGGCTCGCCGTGACCGTGGGTGGCATACGGGTGGGTGCTTGCAGTGATTCGAGCGTCAGGGTTTCCCATTCCTGATCCAGCGGCAATCCTGCTACCTGCATTGCGAACTTCAGGCCCTCTTCACTCAGGCATTGTTCTTGTCGCTGTAACCAGGCGGACATGACAAATACCGCTTTGACCGAGGTCCTCAGCGCATAAGGTTGCGGTGCAACAAGCACCTCGTCGGACGGCCACGCCTGATTGAGATACGCGTTGTACAAACCCTGCAAATCCAGCTCCCAGACCCATTTCTTGAAGTCTGCGGGTTTTAAGGTGATCTGCGTCGATGGCCTATAGGTTTGCGGGGTCGTTTGCCGATAAATGCCTTCATAGGTCTGGTGATTGCCGCTGCCGTGGTTAGCGAACTCGTCGACATGCTGCACGATTCGAATGGAAGGCCCGAGGTCCGGCGAGGTGTACAGGCCAAACGCGGATTCCGCGAAACGTCCGTCACCCACGGTTTGATAGTTGCAAAGCAGCGCTTGCAGCAGCGATTGCGAACTCGCCACTTGTCCCTGGTGAATGCCGTCCTGTGCAGGATGACCCTTGTAGTCGTAATCGAGCGTGACCAGCAAAGCCGTCTGCGGATCAATATCTGCTCCCCACTTCTCCTTGATCAAGCGGGTGCCAAATTGACCAGGGGTTTGCGGCAGAGCGATGTTCACGGCGGCGTTGAGCTCGTCGCGCATACGTAACAGGCCGGCGACGTTGACTTGATTGAGGTCGGTCATGTGCATTCCATTGCGAACATTTGGAAC
>NZ_JBFUKU010000429.1:0-3400 GCF_056400685.1 Pseudomonas sp. P5_A12
GTAGAACGCCTCGCGCGACTTGATCCGCTGCTCATAATGCACCTTGCCGAGGGCGTCTTCGCCGGCGAGCTGGAACACATGCTTGGCCAGGTCAACCGCCACGGTAGTGCAGGCCGCCAAATCGGCAGAAGACAAGGATTGATCAATCGAAGTATGCTTTTTCATGGACTCGCCCTCGCTGTCGTTGGCTGTTTAGACTGCCACCGTGGCGCATTGACGCCTCGGCTTGGGCGAGTCCATTCAATTACAAGGGTTGTGTCAGGGCTGAGTTTTTGCAATCAAGCACCAACCGTGCGCCACCGAGTTCGCTGCTGCCCACTTCAAGCGCAAACCCATGCAGGCTGGCAATCGCCGCGACGATCGACAATCCCAACCCAAACCCGCTTTTCTGATGCCCCCCCTCAGCACGATAGAAGCGCTGAAACACCACCTCGCGTTCGGCCTCTGGAATGCCCGGCCCGGAGTCGAGCACTTCGATTCGCGTAAACCCGCCCTCGCTGACCCCGCGCAAAATCACCTCGCCCCCCGGCGGTGTGAATTTGATCGAGTTGCTCAGCAGATTCGCCACGGCTTCGAACAACAGCGCCCGATCCCCGTTAAGGGCTGGCAGCGATGCCGGCAATTGCAGGGTGAAAACCAGTTCGCCTTCTTCCGCCAGCGGCAGGTAAAAGTCGTGCAGCTCTTGCAGCAACGGCACCGGGTCCAGCTGCACAAAACCTGAGCGGCGCTGGCGATCTTCCAGCTCGGAAATGCGCAGCAAGCCGCGAAAGCGCGCCATCAAGGTGTCCGCTTCACCCAGCACCGAGTCCAGTTGCACGGCCAGCGTCGAGCCATCTTCAGCCTGCTGCTGAATCCGGTACAGCTGCGCCCGCAGGCGTGTCAGCGGGGTGCGCAGGTCGTGGGCGATGTTGTCGCAGACACCCTTGACCTCGTGCATCAACCGCTCGATGCGTTCCAGCATGGCGTTGACGATGGCGGCGAGCATGTCCAGTTCATCGCGGCGGTTGGACAAGGGCAGGCGCCGGGTCAAATCTCCGGCGACGATGGCTTCGGCGCTGGCCTGGATCGCACGGATACGTCGCAGCGGCCGGCGCCGCAATAAGTGCCAACCGACAATGCCAGGAATGATCGTCAGCGTGACGCCCCAGAGCAACGCATGAAGGATGATCCGGGTAACGGCGAACAACGAACCGTTGTCGCGCACCAGCACCAGCCAGCGACCGTCCCGGGTCTGGGTGGCGACCGCGTCGCAGCTGTCGGCGGGCAGGGTCGGGTCGTCGGAGTCGGCGCAGTCGCTGAGCATGTGGATCTTGCCGTCCAGCGGCAGGCCTTCGGGCATGTGGCGCAGGGCACCGCTGAGGTAGCGGTGCTGAGCATCGAACAGGCCATAGGCGTCGATGCCGCGAATGTCGAAGGTCATGCTGACGGCGAGGGCGTCCGCCAATTGTTCGCCCTGAAAGTGCGAAAACAAATGCTGGCGTTGCATCAGCGAATGCTTGGCCAGGTTATCCAGGTAAGCGGAGACCTCGTAGTACATGACGCCCATGAGGATCGCGCTCCAGATCACGAACAGCGAACTGTAGAGCGCCAGCAAGCGGCTGCTGGAGGAACGCCAGCCGTTAGACGGGTTCGGCAATGACATAACCCGAGCCTCGCACGGTCCGAATCAGTGGGGCCTGGCCTTGCGGGTCAATCTTCTTGCGCAGACGGCCGATGTGCACGTCGATCAGGTTGGTGCCGGGGTCGAAATGGTAGCCCCAGACTTCTTCGAAAATCATCATGCGCGACAGAATCTGCCCGGTGTTGCGCATCAGGAATTCGAGCAGTTTGTACTCGGTCGGCAGCAGCGTCAGTAGCAGGCCGGCGCGGCTGGCTTCGTGGCTGATCAGGTTGAGTTCCAGGTCCGCCACTCGCAGCGTGGTGGCCTGGGCGGTCACGGTGTTCTGCCGGCGCAGCAGCACTTCAACGCGGGCGGCCATTTCATCGGTGGYGAACGGCTTGGTCAGGTAATCGTCACCGCCCGCGCGCAAACCCCGCACCCGCTCATCGACATCGGAGAGGGCACTGATCATCAGGATCGGCGTGACCACGCCCATGGTTCGCAACGTGGTGACAATTGCCAGGCCATCGAGCTCCGGCAACATACGGTCGAGGGTGATCAGGTCGTAGTCGCCACTGACCGCACGCTCCAGGCCTTCACGGCCATTGTCGACCCAATCGACATCGAGGCCGTGGCTGCTCAATTCGGCGACGATTTCCCGGGCGGTCACGGCGTCGTCTTCGATGGTCAAGATGCGGGTCATAGGGCTGGCCTGATTAGCGGTTCTCAATGATGTGCAGCATTTTGCCAAGAAATGATCGAAGGCTTTCTAAATAAAACTTCATGCACTGATCATTTCAATCAATGCAGAAAACCCGTCGTGTTGACGTGTTCCTTGCAAATTGCATGAGAAAAAGAAGTTCAATCTTTATAGGTTATTGAAAAATAACGATTTAATTATTTGTCGCGTCTGGCACGGTGACTGCAAAGGACCATTCGAGAGTTGTAACACCATCTTTCCTGCCTGGAGCGATACAACAATGAATAGATCTTCTGATGGTTTCTATCCCGTCGCAGAAGAAACAAGCACGCTCTCGGGTGTGTCCTGGGGCGCGATCTTCGCCGGGGCCGCTGCGGCGGCGGCGTTGTCGCTGATCCTGGTGCTGCTCGGTTTCGGCCTGGGTTTTTCGGCGGTTTCGCCGTGGGCCAATGAAGGCGTGAGCGCCAAGGGCCTGGGCATCTCAACCATCGTGTGGTTGGCGGTGACGCAAATCGTGGCATCCGGGCTCGGCGGTTACATTGCCGGTCGCTTGCGGGTCAAGTGGGCCAACATGCACGGGGATGAAGTGTATTTCCGTGATACCGCCCATGGCTTCCTCGCCTGGTGCGTGGCGACATTGGTGACCGCGACCCTGGTGGTCGGCTCGGTCAGCAGTATYGTCAGCGGTGGTGTGCAGGCCGGGGCAAGTGTCGTTGGTGGGGCGGCCAGTGCGGCCACTCAAGCCGCAGGCACCGCTGCTGGTAAAACCGACAGCGATCAATTCGGTTATTTCGTCGACAGCCTGTTCCGTAGCGATAGCCCCGCAGAGGTCAGCGATGAGGCCGCGCGTGGCACGGTGACCCGCATCTTCGCGCGTAGCCTGAGCAATGGCCAATTGGCTGCCGAAGACCGGACCTATCTCGCACAAATGGTTGCCCAACGCACCAACCTGAGCCAGGCAGACGCCGAACGTCGTGTCGATGAAGTCTACGCCCGCACTCAAAAAGCCATTGCCGACGCCAAACTGGCTGCCCAGCAAGCCGCTGACACCGCCGCCAAAGTTGCTGCCTGGACGTCGCTGTGGATGTTCATTGCACTGC
>NZ_JBFUKU010000430.1:0-3379 GCF_056400685.1 Pseudomonas sp. P5_A12
GGCTTGATACCGTGGCCAAAATTGGAGATAGCAGTTTAGAACCATGTGCAAGCCGTTTCTTTCATACTCGTGCTAAAAGGATGTCAACAGCATTGCGCCGGTCTACCGGAACGCCTGTGCGGTCTAATCGCACGAATGGTTTTATTGTGGAGAATGCATACCGATTTAGATATACGAGAGCGCGCCAACTCGCAAGATTAGGGGTGCCAAGATCGACATTAAGCTTCTGGCTTGGACATGAATACCATGAATCCCTCGATGCTTATTATGATGACCCAGCAGAGAGATCTAGAGCCCTAAACGATGGGATTTCAAATATCATGGCTCCGCTTGCTCAGGCATTTCGGGGACGCTTGATTACAAATAAACTTGAAGCTACGCGTGCATCAGACGCGTCCAGTGTAATTGAACTGGATGGGAATGATGATTATGCAGTCGGCAATTGCGGCAGCGAAGGATATTGCTCCGCATCGGTACCCATTCCTTGCTATCGATGCACTAAATTCGAGCCTTGGTTAGACGGCCCCCATGAAGAAGTCCTAGCGAGGCTTCTAGCGCGCCAAAATGAAGAAAATATGACGCCCCTCCCTGGATCCGGAAGGAGGATTTTGACTCCTTTACAACTGGATCGCGACATTCAAGCCGTTATTGCCGTAATAAATCACTGCGATAAAGTAAAGCTTATTAACAAGAAATAACGGCATCTAAAATTGCGTGAGTTATATGATTATCTCAGAATTTCAACCGCCAGCAACATATGCATCTCAAGTCTACAATAATCTTGAAACGTTCATCACTCATGCAAAATACGAAATTAGGCTTTGGAGTGATTTTCCTAGTTTCGACTGGAGCAGTCCAAAATGGCCAACGCACCACAATCCTGTCAGATTCTGCAATATACAAGGAATTCGCAATAGCCCACACAAACCCATCACGGATTCGGACGAACTGTCCTCTCCCTTCATAGATTTTGCCAAAGCATACTTGCGCTACACTCAACACCAGAAAAAAACGAAAGTCTTTAGAAGAGGCATGACAGCAATGAGACTTTTGGAACACGCACTGATTCAAGATTTAGGGTGTGCGGACATCAGTCGTGTAGAAGCACGCCATTTCACATCTGCTTGCATCTCCATTCAGACATTCGGCTATCAGGATACAAGTGGAATTGGAGCATGCCTCGAAAAGCTAGCACAAGATATATCCGTCCTCAACCTGAGCATAGCAGAAACATGCAACTGGAAACACCCTTATGTCGGCGTTCACTCTACCCATTTAAAAAACAAACATCTCTCTCAGGAAGAACGCCAAGCAAAACTTCCTGACGATGAAGGACTATTAGCTCTTGCAGAAATTTTTTCAAATGGTTACTCATCAGAACAAGATGACGAAGACGTTTTTATATCAACCATCACATGTTTACTTCTCTCCGCGCCTATGAGGATATCCGAGCTAGGGCGCTTTAGCAAAACTGTTTATAAAGTCACACCGGACAAGTTTGGCATAGAACAAGGACACTTAAATTACTGGTCTCCAAAGACAGGGGAATATGCAACAAAGGAAATACCTACTGTTATTTGCACGCATACCGAAGCAGCGATCACGAGGCTAATGAAAATTACCGAAGAAGGAAGACGCTTAGCAGAACATTATGAAAAAAACAACTTTAGGTTTTACCGACATTCACAGTGCCCTTCGGTAGGCGATGACGAATTACTTACCTCGCTGCAAATCGCTCAGGCACTCGGGTACAACAGCCCCAGCATGGCGAGTGGTTTTATACACAGCATCACTGGCAAATACACTTTAAAAGAATGGACTTTGAGCAAGCTTTGGAGGGAGGTAATTCTCGTGCGACACAAACAATTAAACCCGCACTTTCCATACCAGCTATCCGCCACCGAAAATAGTGGTGCCAGGATAAAAATGTCTAATGCCGTCATATGTCTTCGCTACAGACAGCTTTCGTCTCATCAACGTACAAGCCCAATATTACTCTCACCTTACACCTCAAGTTGCTATTCGCTACGCGTCAGCGGAGCCATACAAAAACGTGAGACCAAGAGCGTAAGCATGAGCATTTTTTTGAAGCATGGATATCCGAACACCAAAATCAGATCTCATGAAATGCGCCACTTTTTGAATACTTTAGGGCAAGAAGCTGGCGTTCCAATGGAAGCCATTACTCAGTGGAGTACAAGAGCATCGAATGCTCAGACGAGGACATATATGCACATGTCCTCAGAACGAAAGGCTGCAAAAATATCAGAGGCAAGAGGGAAAAACGTAACACAATCATTACCACCAGTAACAGAGGCAGATTATAACTTAAGAAATAAAGGCCCTTTGATTAGTACAAGATATGGCATTTGCTTGCATCCATGGACAGTAACCCCCTGCACCAAACATGCGGACTGCTTAAATTGTAATGAGCTTCTTATATGTAAAGGACACAAGCGTTCAAATGAGGCCATTATTGAAGAGCGAAATCGCGTCTACGAAAATTTTACGGCGGCAAAAAACAGGATTGAAAAAGGCGAAAAGGTAGCGAACAGATGGTTTGAGGCGCACAAAAAAAATCTGGAGCGCCTAAACTTACTCGTTGAAACGTTAAGTAGCACGAAAATTCCTCATGGAAGCCCAATTAGAATTCTAGAAAACGCCTTTACACACGAGGACAGAATCCTAGACTCAATCAAATCAAATGAAAAAACTTCAACAATTAAAATACATGATGCAGAGCTAGACTACCACGCAGATGTTTTAGACTGCCTTAAACTTTTATCTGAGGAGTGATATGTCTATCGCGATCAGCCAACAACAGCTTATAGCTATCGCCAATATGATTAGAGGCTGGCCGAACTCTGAGAAACTAACTTGGGATAGTATTTGTTTGAACGCAAAAATAGAGTTGGATTTCATTCCTACCCGCCAAGCGCTAGCAAACAAAGCAATAATAGTAAACGCTTATAAAGCAAAAAAAAGAGAGCTAAAGGCGCGCACCAACACCCTTAGTTCTATCGCAACGCCCAAAAGCATGAACGCCGCAATAGAAACCATCATTCATTTAAAAAAAGAAAACGAACTTCTAAAAACGGAATTATCCGCAATGGCGGAGATTGCGCAGCTCTTCATTCATAACGTTCACTTACTTCATGGAATGACAAAAGCCCAGCTAATGAAACCGTTTCTAAAAATTTCTAGAAAAAATTTATAGAGATTATTTTTCGGGACGACGAGGCGGAGGTTAGCTTGGAGATAAGAGCGTTTATTACGCGATATCCAAACGCTGCCTGGGCATCGTGGGATGATGATGCAAGACGGCTGGAGCGAGACGCAGGGTCTACTGCGTGCCCTTCCCTGCTCCGGTCTGCAACAC
>NZ_JBFUKU010000431.1:0-3375 GCF_056400685.1 Pseudomonas sp. P5_A12
GTTGTATCTGGACGGTATTTTCCCGACCGCCAGCGGTCGTGCGCAGTTCGTGGCCGATCCGTATCGCGCCGCCAAGGAACAACGAGATGCGCGCTTCCCGTTGACGCTGATCACCGGTCGTTTGCGCGATCAATGGCACGGCATGAGCCGCACCGGCACCGCCGCGCAGCTGTTCGGYCATGTCAGCGAAGCCGTGTTGAGCCTGCACCCCGATGAACTGCGCCGGCATCGCCTGCAAACGGGCGATCTGATCAGCCTGAAAAGCCGGCGCGGCGCGGTGATCGTGCCGGTGGCCAGTGATGACAGCGTGCGTCCGGGCCAAGCCTTTCTGCCGATGCATTTCGGTGACCGTTTTCTGAAGGGCGGCATAAATACCCTCACGCTCCCCGCCTTTGACCCGCTGTCGAAACAACCGGAGTTGAAACACAGCGGCGTGCGCCTCGAACCGGTCCAGTTACCTTGGCACCTTTTCGCGCTGATAGAGGGCGATGTCCAACAGCACTTTGAGACGCTACGCCCCCTCTGTGAGACATTTTCCTACGTCAGCCTCAGCCTTGCTGGCCGTGAGCGCCCAGCGCTTCTGATACGCGCTGCCAGCGCCACCGCGCCAGATCCGCAACTGCTGCGGGAAATCGATCAATGCCTGGGGCTCAATGACGGACCGGTCCTGGCCTACGACGATCCACGACGCTCCATCGGTAAGCGGGTGCGGATCGAGAACGGCCGGATCACCGCGATCCGCTTGGCAGGTGAAACCCTCGCCCGACACTGGCTGCAGAGCCTCTGGCTCGAAGGTCGCGCCGATGAACAGCTACGGCGCTGGCTGCTCGCCCCACTGAGCGCCCCACCGGGCCAGGTCGACGCCGAAGCGATCGGCAACAAAACCCTGTGCAACTGCAAAAACGTCAGTCAAAACGTGGTCTGCGCCGGCATTCGCCGCGGCCTGGACTTGTCGGGTTTGAAACAAGAATTGGGTTGCGGCACGCAATGCGGCTCCTGCGTCCCGGAAATCAAGCGATTGCTGGCCGCCACCGCGCAGCCGCAAGCCGCCATCTCGTGAGGAAAACACTATGAGCGCAAAAGTCTGGCTGGTGGGTGCGGGTCCTGGTGACCCTGAATTGCTGACGCTCAAAGCYGTTCGGGCGTTGAGAGAAGCGGATGTGGTGCTGATCGACGATCTGGTCAACGACGCAGTGCTGGAGCACTGCTGCGGCGCGCGGATTATTCCTGTGGGTAAGCGCGGTGGCTGTCGCTCTACTCCGCAAGAATTCATTCATCGTTTGATGTTGCGTTATGCGCGTCAAGGCAAATGCGTGGTGCGGCTCAAGGGTGGCGACCCGTGCATCTTCGGGCGTGGCGGTGAAGAAGCACAGTGGTTGCGCGAGCGTGGTGTCGAGGTTGAGCTGGTCAATGGCATCACTGCCGGGCTGGCGGGTGCGACGCAATGCGATATTYCGCTGACCCTGCGCGGCGTGGCACGAGGGGTAACGCTGGTCACCGCACATACTCAGGATGGCAGCAGCCTGAACTGGCAAGCGCTGGCCCAAGGTGGCACGACGCTGGTGATCTACATGGGTGTGGCCAAGCTCAGCGAGATTCGTGAGCAACTGCTGGCTGGCGCAATGGCAGCCGATACGCCGGTGGCAATGATTGAAAATGCATCATTGCCGCATCAACGGGAATGTCGGAGCAGTCTGATGGCTATGGAGGAAGATGCCTGTGCCTTCGAATTGAAAAGCCCGGCCATCCTGGTGATTGGCGCGGTCGCCGCTAACGCCATCCAATCCTGTGGGAGCGAGCCTGCTCGCGAAGAGGCCCTGACCGTCGACATCAATGTCGGATGCCAACGCGCCTGACGCGTCCCTCCTCACCAAATCGCAGACAAAGAAAAGCCCGGCCTAAGCCGGGCTTTTCTCAGAGCTGCGGGTAATTACTTACCTTGAGCTTCAACCTGCGCTTCTACGCGACGGTTTACAGCACGACCTTCAGCGGTGTCGTTGGAAGCTACTGGGCGGGTTTCGCCGTAACCAACAGACTGAACGCGAGTCGATTCAACACCGTACTGGTTGGTCAGAACTTGCTTAACGGCGTTTGCACGACGCTCGGACAGTTTCTGGTTGTAAGCGTCAGGACCGACGGAGTCAGTGTGACCTTCAACAGTAGTGGAGGTGGCCGGGTACTGCTTCATGAAATCAGCCAGGTTCTTGATGTCGGCGTAGCTGTCTGGCTTGACTACCGACTTGTCGAAGTCGAATTTCACGTCCAGTTCAACACGAACAACTTCAGCAACTGCCGGGCAGCCATCAGCGTCAACAGTTACGTTGGCTGGGGTGTCTGGGCACTTGTCAACGTTGTCGCAAACGCCATCGTTGTCGCTGTCGGAGCAAACTTCTGGAGCAACAACAGGAGCCGGCTTGTTACCGCCACCGAAGTTCACGCCCAAGCCAATGGAAGGAATGTAGTCCCAACGGCCGTTGTCCAGTTTGTAGTCAGCTTCTACGCCAGCACGGGCGAAGACGTTTTCTACGAAGTACCACTTAACACCAGCGCCTGCAGTCAGGAAAGTCGACTGGTCACGGCCGGAGTGACCATCAGCTTTTACGTTGGTCATGCTGCCGTGTTTAACACCACCTTGAACGTAAGGACGCAGAGCGTCGCCAGCGTTGTTGAAGTGGTACTGAGTGTTCAGACCGAAGCTGTCGCCTTCGATTTTCTGATTGCCAGTGTTGTTGTCCGAACGGGTGTAGTCTTCAGCGTTGTAGGTGAAGTTGATCGATACATCGTCGGTCAAGAAGTAACCGATGGAGGCGCCAGGAGTGTAACCATCTTGAACGTTGTCAACGCTGTCGTTGTACTTTTTCCCGTAGTTAAGCTCGCCTTCAAAAGCGCCTTGGCCTTGTGCCAGAACGCCGAAAGAAGTAGCGGCAATAAGAGTACCAATGGCCAAGCCCAAGGTGTTTTTCAGTTTCATCCGTTAAATCCCCATCTGGTGATTGTAAAGCAGTCCCTCAAACCGGGGGACAACTCGGCGGCTAGTCTATCAGAACTAGCCTACACGTAAGAGATATTTGCGCTGAACTAAGTTTCAGCACTGCCTGCAAATTTCTCACGCAATTTATCAAGAGCGCGTTTGTACCGCATTTTTGTTGCACTCAATCCCATATGCATAATATCCGCGATTTCCTGAAATTCCAGCTCTGCGACAAATCGTAGCACCAAAATTTCACGATCAATCGGATTTACATACACAAGCCAGCGATCAAGTCCACCCTTATCCTCAGGCTTCGGCATCTTTTCTTCAGATGCTTCCTCGAGGGGGTCCAGACTCAAGGCGTCCATCAAGCGACGCTTTCGCCGTTCCTTTCGATACTGTGT
>NZ_JBFUKU010000432.1:0-3347 GCF_056400685.1 Pseudomonas sp. P5_A12
CAGTCAACCATTTTTCCGTCTGTCACACCGCTATCGCGAGCAGGCTCGCTCCCACAGGGGGATTTGTGTTGGCTGGAGGTTCAGAGGCTGTCTTGCAGATTGCTGCGCAGCACTTGCAGCTCCGCTTGCAGCTTGTTCAGCCTCTCCACCGACATCCCGCTGGCGCCGAGGATGCACTGCGGAATGCTGCGTGCCTTGTCTCGCAGGGCGCGGCCCTGTTCGGTGAGTTCGACGATCACCACCCGTTCATCTTCGCGGCTGCGGGTGCGGCTGAGCAAACCTTCGACTTCCAGGCGCTTGAGCAGCGGCGTCAGTGAGCCGGGGTCGGTCAGCAGTCGCGTGCTGATTTCACCGACGGTCAGACCATCGCGCTCCCACAGCACCATCATCGCCAGGTATTGCGGATAGGTCAGGCCCAGCGCTTGCAGCAGCGGTTTATAAACTTTGGTCATCAGTAGCGAAGTCGAGTGCAGGGCGAAGCAGGCTTGGTTATCCAGCAGCAAGTGTTCGCAATTATCCAGGGTGTCGCGTTCGGTGGTCATTTCAAAAGCCTTGATCGGTGATCCTCAGAATCTAGCGGGCGAATCTTTAATGCGCCAGATAATTCTGGACGGATTGGCACTCCAAGGTATTTTTGCTGCGCCAGATAGCTGAATGCGTAAGATGAACACCCTGACAAAAGGGAAATCGTCTGTGATCGAGTTCGTGATGTATCTGGTTTTCGGCGCGGCCTTGGGCACCCTCGGCGGTTTGTTCGGCATCGGCGGCGGCTTGATCGCGATTCCACTGCTGGGCGTGCTGTTCGGGCTTGATCAACAGATTGCCCAAGGTACAGCGCTGGTGATGGTAGTGCCCAACGTCATGCTGGCGCTGTGGCGCTATCACCAGCGCAATCGCATTGAATTGCGCCATGCGTTGCCCTTGGCGTCGATGGGCTTCTGTTTTGCCTGGATCGGATCGATCTGGGCGGTCGGCATCGACGCTCAAACCATGCGAATCGGTTTTGTCGCGTTTCTGGTTGCCCTGTCGGCCTACAACCTGGCGCGCATGTTTATCACCAACACACCGGCCTCTACGCAGATGCATTACGCATGGCCATGGCTGGGTGTGCTCGGAGCGGCCTCCGGGACCATGGGCGGCTTGTTTGGTGTGGGCGGGGCCGTGGTGGCGACGCCGGTGTTGACCAGTGTGTTTGGCACCAGCCAAGTGGTGGCCCAAGGGTTATCGCTGGCACTGGCGTTACCCAGCACTGGCGTTACTTTGGTGACTTACGCCGTGCACCATCAAGTGGACTGGCTTATTGGCGTGCCATTGGCCATCGGCGGGCTGATGAGCATCAGTTGGGGAGTGAAGATCGCCCACGCCCTGCCGGAGCGACTGCTGCGCGGGTTGTTCTGCGGCTTTCTGGTGTGCTGCGCGGTGATGCTCGGGTTTAAAGTTTGAAGCCTTCGACGATGTGCTCGGCCAGGCACTCGGTGATCGGTGACGGGTTGTGCAGGTTGCGCACGAGCATGATGCAGGCTTCCGGCAGCTGAGGCAGGCCTTCGGCGTCTCCGAGGATGCGCATGTCCGGGGTGATCAGGCTTTCCAGTTGCGCGGTCACCGCCAACCCGGCGCTGACCACGGCCATCAATGCCGACAGGCTCGAACTGTTGTAGGCAATGCGGTAATCGCGGTCCATTGCATCCAGCGCATTGCAGGCCCACAGCCGACAGAAACAATCACTGTTGAACATCGCCAATGGCAGCGGGGTCTGTTCATGGGCGCTGAAGCATTGTGCCTCGGCCCAGACGAAACGTTCCTTGCGCAGCAACTGGCCAATCTCGGTGCCGGGCTCGCGGGTCACGATGGACAGGTCCAGGTCCTGACGTTGCAGCAATTGTTTTGATGATTCGCAGTGAACCTCGATCTGGATCAGCGGATAGCTCTTGGCGAAGCGCGACAAAATCCCCGGCAGAAAGCGCATCACGTAATCGTCCGGCGTACCGATGCGCACGGTG
The DNA here is from genome assembly GCF_056400685.1 of Pseudomonas sp. P5_A12. NCBI lineage: Bacteria > Pseudomonadati > Pseudomonadota > Gammaproteobacteria > Pseudomonadales > Pseudomonadaceae > Pseudomonas > Pseudomonas sp. P5_A12. The sequence continues at coordinate 2,001 of NZ_JBFUKU010000432.1, forward strand.
CCGACCATGTGCGGCTCACGCAGCGTATTAAAGACCTCGCTGTGGAGTTTGAGGATGCGCCGCGCATACCCCAGCAAAACCTGGCCTTCGGCGGTCAGTTTGACCTGACGCCCATCGCGTTCGAACAACTGGCGCTGCAACACGTCTTCCTCAAGACGCTTCATCTGCATGCTCACCGCCGATTGCGTGCGATTGACCAATTCGCCGGCACGGGTAAAACCACCCTGGTCGGCGATGGCGACAAAGGTCCGCAGCACATCCGTATCGATACTGGGGAAAGCTGACATCCATCAATCTCCGAGATGGGTTCCATCAGAAACATTCGTTGGATTGATCTTATCCCCGGGGCGAGACTTGGGCCATCCCCAACGGAGGACAACAAGATGAAAGGTCATAACGAGCATGTAACGGCAGAAAAATTCTCAATTCACGTGGTATCCGATCTGCTGCACAAAGTTAGTCGCTGGTACGAACTTCATCGCGAGCGCGAGCTGCTGGCGAGTTTGAGCGATGAAGCACTGAAGGACATCGGCATGAGTCGCGCCGATGTTGAACATGAATCGGTCAGACCGTTCTGGGATGATCCGATGCATAAATGATGAGGCCATTGCTACACAAACCCCTCTCTGGTGAGGTAGGTTGCGAGCAGACACGGAGGTATTCATGCCCGCAACGTTGTCCTTTTCCAATAAACAGGCTCGACGTCTGGCACTGGCTGCCCAAGGGTTCAACGGGCGCCAGCCGCCAGCGGCGATCAAAGCGGTTCAACTCAACCGGCTGATCGAACGGCTGGGCATTCTGCAGATCGATTCGGTCAATGCGTTGGTGCGTTCGCACTACCTTCCCTTGTTTTCCCGCCTCGGTAACTACTCCTTTGATTTGCTCGACCAGGCCGCCTGGAGTCAGGGCCGGCGTCGTGCTTTGTTTGAATATTGGGGGCATGAAGCGTCGTTGTTGCCTATGTCAATGTATCCCCTGATGCGCTGGCGCATGCAGCGCGCAAGTCGCGGCGAAGACATCTATCAGCAATTGGCGCGTTTCGGACGTGAGCAGCAGGGCACGATTCGTCGGGTATTGGCGTCGGTCGAAGAACTCGGTGCATTGGGTGCCGGGAGTCTGTCGACCCGTCAGGAACGGGCCGGGCCGTGGTGGGACTGGAGTGCGGAAAAGCACGCGCTGGAATGGTTGTTTGCCGCGGGTGAAGTGACGGTGGCGGGGCGCCGTGGTTTCGAACGGCTTTATGATTTGCCGGAGCGGGTGATTCCTCCGGCCATTTTGCAGCAGCCCTTGCTCAGTGAAGCCGAGGCTCAGCGTGGGCTGTTATTGCACGCGGCGACAGCGTTGGGT
>NZ_JBFUKU010000433.1:0-3323 GCF_056400685.1 Pseudomonas sp. P5_A12
CCAGATACTCGCAGGCGATACCAAAACGCGCATAGTTGCGCTGCATCGATTTCAGACCATCGACCTGCCAAGGCTGACTCGCCACGTTCAACTTTCCCGATCGCTCGAAGCTTGCGTCCATGCCATAACGCTGCAAATCCTCCTCGAATGCCACCAGGTTCTCCCGACCCAGTCGCACCAGTTGCTCTGCTTCCTTGGGCCAGCGTTTCAGTGCATTGGATACGCCATGGGAGATGCTCGGCGCGCAGAACCCGCCATTACGACCACTGGCTTCACCGCCACACCGACCGGCTTCCAGCACCACGATCGTCGCGTCGGGCCAGCGCTGACGGGCAATCAATGCAGTCCATAACCCGACAAACCCGCCGCCCACAATGGCAATATCACACGATAACTCGCCGGTCAGTCTTGGCGCGGCGGGCGCATCCGTCCGGGTTTCCTGCCAGACAGGGTAAGGCCGGGCTTCAGCCAGAGAGCGGTTTTCAATAGGTAATGTCATGCACGCCCGCTCCAGAAAATTCATGGGCCGACGCTAAAGCAATGGCCGGCGCTTTCACAGGCGCAAACCTCGCAGCGGACACGGGAGGAAAACCGGCGTTTCTGGAATACTCTTGGCTTCATCCTGATCTGCGCCATGGAGTCCGTCGTGGAAATACCTGATTTACCCACCACCCCCACCTTCCTTGCGGACCCGTCGAGTGTGCAGACTCATGAAGTGACTGTGCGTTATCACCAGGCCTGGAAGCGATGCGATCTGGACGGTGTGATGGCGCTGTATCACCCCGACGTCGAGTACAACGATTTTTTCCAGAACCGCACCATCGACTATGCACAGCTGCGCGACTACCTCAGGGCAAGCATGCCGTCTGKATCAGAAGAGTTGCAGACCTACACCGATCGCCTGCGCATCGATGGCAACACTGCGTTCCTGCAGTACCGGGTGACGCTCAATGGCAGCGATGGCCTGGTTTCATTCAGTACGGTTGAAGCACTGACGGTGAAGGACGGGTTGATTGTCAAAGTCAACGAGCACGCGGTGCTGGTCGCCCAGGCGCCAATGGTTATTCGCCCGGCGTACAGCGCCGACGCCGTCAGCCGGTTGGGGTTATCGGCTCGTCAGGTCGGTGCGCTGGCCAATGATCTGCAGCAGTACTTCGAGCGGTCGAAGCCTTATCTCGATCCGCGACTTGATCTGTCRCGTGTCGCAGCGTCGACGGGTTATACACGTAACCAAATTTCGTTTTTTCTGAATCAGGTTCGAGGTCAGACATTTTATACATTTCTCAATGAGTTGCGGCTTGAGGAGGCGTTGGGCCGGTTGAACGAGCAGCGTCATGCGGCGCGGATCGACGAGATTGCCAGTGCTGCGGGGTTTAACTCATTGTCGACTTTTTATCGGTGTTTCAAGGAGCGGACGGGGTGTTCGCCCAAGGGTTACTTAAAGCTTCTGACCTGATGACCCGCGCAAGCGGTTACACCCTGCCCACCGGACACCGATCCGGCTTCCCCCTGCGAACCCCTCGATTAAAAAAAACTCAACGACGCGGCCGAGCACGCGCTCAACTTCTACCTCAACCCGGCTGCGCTCATGAACAATACTCCTCGCAAATCCAGCACCATTTACATGATTGCCCCCGATGTCGACCATTAAACCTTGCTGGAGCAATCCTGTGAGAACCTGGCGTCGGCCATTGTCATGGGCTGTTTCATTGCCGAATAGCAGCTTTCGCTTGATAAAGGACCCCTGTCATGTATTTTCAATTGACCGACCTTCTATCTGGAGGCATCCCATGCCACTGGTTCGTGTCGACATCAAAAAGCATCAGGATCCCACCTTCGTCAAACGCGTCGGCCTGCTCATTTACGCCGCCATGCACAGCGCCATCGCCGTGCCGGAAAACGATAACTTCCAGATTCTGACGGAGCACGATGAACACCATTTCATCTTCGACCCCCAATACCTGGGCATCAAACGCACCGACAACCTGGTGATCATCCAGATCACGCTGAGCGAAGGCCGCTCGGACGAGAAGAAAAAACTGCTCTACAAAACCATCGCCGAAAGCCTCAATCGCGAACTGGCGGTGCGCCTGGAGGATGTTTTTATTAATTTGGTGGAAGTGAAAAAAGAGAACTGGTCGTTCGGCAACGGGATTGCCCAGTACGCCCTTTGATCCCCCACCTTTATACCTGTGAGCCACTGATGCCCCGAGTTTCCCGCAAACAAGCCGACCTCAACCGCGAAATCATTGTCGAGGCTGCCACGCGCTTGTTTCGCGAGCGGGGCCTGCACGGCATCAGTGTTGTCGATGTCATGGCGGCGGCAGGTCTCACCCATGGCGGTTTCTACGGGCATTTCGAGTCCAGGGAAGCGTTGGCGCAAGAGGCCAGTGGTCGGGCGTTCGCGCAATCGGCAGAACGCTGGCAGGAACGAATTGACGCCCATGGCGACGACAAAGACGCCGCCCGTCGTGCGTTGATCGAGCCGTATTTATCCCAGGCCAGCCGCGACAATCCGGGTGAAAGTTGCCCGGTGGTCGCCTTCGCCGGGGACATATGCCACGAAGCGGCAGACAGTGGTTTGCGTCAGACCTTCATGGAAGGGCTCGACCAGTTGCTGAAATCCTATGGCTCGTTGCTGGATTCAGGCGATGTCGAAGCCGATCGTCAACAGGCACTGGTGGACTATTCGCTGATGGTCGGCGCCCTGACCCTCGCCCGCGCCAGCCGTGGCGATGCGGTGTCGGATGAAATTCTCGACGCGGCACGCACGTTCCTGACCTCGAAGGGCTCATCAAACTGAACAACCGCGTGTACGACCTTTGGCCATTGCCAAACTTATCGGGAATCAGCAATCTGAAGCGATGTTCGAGCCCCGACATTCCGATGCCCACAGGAGCGCAGCATGCCTGCAACCGTTCTGGTACTGGTTGAAACCATCAATGATTATTTGCCGATTCTCGAACATCAGGGTTTTAACCTGATTCTTGCCCCCACCCCTGCCGAGCGTGCGGCAGCCATCGCCCGTAATGGCGTTCAGATCGATGCAGTGCTGACCCGTGGCCCATTGGGTCTTTACGCCGATGAAATCGCTGCCCTGCCCCACCTCAAGATCATCTGCGTCATCGGCGCCGGTTATGAACACGTAGACCTGCAAGCCGCCGCCGACCGTGGCATCACGGTCACCAACGGCGCCGGAGTGAATGCGTCATCGGTCGCCGACCATGCCATGGCAATGCTGCTCGCGCTGGTGCGTGACATTCCCCGCTGTGATGCAGCTGTGCGTCGGGGTGAATGGCCGAAGATCATGCGCCCTTCCCTGG
>NZ_JBFUKU010000434.1:0-3318 GCF_056400685.1 Pseudomonas sp. P5_A12
GCCCAGAGCGATCGGGGCGACAATGATGATCAGCATATTGGTCGTCACCAGACTGGCCAACAAAACGATCAACCCCCTCGTCCAACAATGATCCCTATCCGTGCGACTGCCAATGCGGAAGATAGGCAACGTAGTACCGACAACAGCGTCCTCAACCAAGGGACTGTCAACTCAGCCGAGATGAGCAGCTCTGGCGATGGCACTAGCGGCAACGTCGGTGTCAACGTGGCTGCAGGCGCTGGCAACCAACAAGACAACGCGGCCGCCATCGCAAACGCTGCTTCTGACTCCAGTCTCGATAACAGCTTCGTGTTCGGCACGTCCAATGCCAGCGCTAGCGTCCGGCAATTCAGCAACGGTAACAAGGTCGACAACTACGGCAGCACAAATACTGCCACGATGAGCGGATCGGGCAATAGCGGCAGCGGCAATATGGGTATCAACATTGCTGGTGGCGACCTTAACCAACAGAAAAACACCATGGCCATTGCCAACTCCAACGCACCGTTGGGTAACGCAACCGCCACCGCTTCTGCCGATCAAAACGGTCCTGGCCTGGTAGTGAACAACTACGCCGATCGCACAACTGAGCTGACTACGCTGACAGTTACCACTTCGTCAAGCGGTAGTGCCAATTACGATAAAGCATCCAACTTGAGCATTGATAAGAGCGCTTCTTCGAGCTTTGCTGTAAACAATGCCAAGAGCTTTACTGCCAGCGGTTCCAAGACCTTTGATGTGAGCGGTACCAAAAGCGTTGATGTGAGCGGTTCCAGGAGCGCTAATTCGAACTCTGCTTCGAGTTCTACTTTGAATGCTGCGTTGAACGCTACCTTGACCGCAGCTGCGGACGCTTCTCGTACCGTTACTCGAACCAGAGGCGATAATGAACGCACCCGCAGCGACTCTGTCGACGCATCGCTGAACGCATCGCTCGATGCAACGCTTAACGTATCGGTCGATAAAACGAACGAAAAATCGAGTTCTTCATCGTTCGAAAAAGCGTTCGACGCATCATTCACAAAATCAGGCAGTAAATCGTTCGAAAAATCCGCCAGTACAACGTCCGAAAAATCGGGCAGCAAAACGTCAGAGTCTGCGAAAGACGTAGCGAAAAGTTACTCTGAAAGCAGTTCATTTGATTTGAGCAACACATACTCCTATCAAGTGCTGACTCCAACTGGCTGGGCAAACCCTGTGACCAACACTGCAACCCTGAGCGGTTCGGTGAATGGCGGCAGTGGCAACCTGGGCGTCAACGTGGCTGCTGGTGTGGGTAACCAACAAAGCAACTCGCTGGCCATTTCCAACCAATCGTTCTAATGGCTGTCTCTGGAGGCCCCCTTACGGGGGCCTTTTTAAACACGACCAGAAGGCGTCCAACCATGCGCATTATCGCCTTGGCATTTTTGCTTTGCGTGACCAACGTGATCGAGGCTGCACAAATGCCGCTTTCCATCCTGCCGGGCGGCGCGGTGGTGTATAAGCCGATCCAGAGCATCCGCGAGCGCAAATTTGCCGACCTGGTGCAACAGAAAACCGACTTCAGTTGCGGCGCAGCTGCACTGGCGACCATTTTGCGCCAGGCCTATTGGCTGGACGTGAATGAAGAACAGGTCATCGAAGGCATGTTGGCACACTCCGATCAAGACCTTGTCCGCGTCCAGGGATTTTCCATGCTCGACATGAAGCACTACGTGGAAAGTATCGGCATGCGAGCACGTGGCTACCGGGTAGCGACGGAAACGTTGAGCGAAATCAAAATTCCGGTAGTGGTACTCATGGATGTCCGTGGTTACAAACATTTTGTGGTCTTGCAAAGAGTCCATAACGGCTGGGTATATATCGGAGATCCGGTACTCGGACATAAACGATACAAAGTCGACGAGTTTGTCAAAGGCTGGAACGGCATCATTTTTGCCGTCATTGGTCAGGGCTACGACAAAACCAATGCGTTGCTCGATCCGCCCCTGCCACTGACCGCCAAAAACCGCATCAACACCTTCAACCCGGTGCAAGACGCGGAATTGATGGATTTCGGATTCATTCAAAGCGACTTCTTCTAATAACAAGGAGCACGACGCTCCGGGAGCAACCAATGAAGACTCCAATCTGGCTGTCCGTGGTTTGCCTGGTCGCCAGCCTGCCGAGCCAGGCACAGACATTCAAACCCATTGAGCTGAACGATCAGGAATTGGCGGCCCTGCGAGGCCGCTATGTCATGCCGGGACGGATCATCAGTTTTGGCATTGCCATGACCAGCACCTGGCAAAATGCCAACGGTCAAGTGATCGGGGCAACTTCCTCGATGCAAATTCAACAATCGACCATCAAGCCACAGTTCTATGTGACGATGATCGACGACAAAGGTAATGGTTCAGCGCATCCGCAAGGTATTGGAACCGGTACCGTCACTGGCGGTAGCGGCCTTAACAGCACCGACGGCGTCACTCAAGTCGTGCGGGCTGCCGGCGACAATAATACTGCCTACAACAACGTCGACATCAACATCACAAAGGCTAACCAAGCGCCAGCCACGCAACAGCAGGGTCAGGCGTTGGCCGCAGGCTCGACGTTGGTCGGCGCCAATGGCGCGGGCTCGCTGAGTGTTTCCTCGACCGGTACGGGTGTACAACTCAACATTGTGGCCAACAACAACCAGGGCAGTACCGTACAGCGCCTGGCGCAGGGTGGGATGATGCAGAACACGACGTTGCTCGGCAGTGGCAACCAGGTCCGCAACCTCACGTCCTTCAATGTCGTGCTGCGTGACAACGTGCCGACAGCCGGTTCGGTGAGCGGCAACCTTGACCAGCTCAAAGGCATTCGCGCTCTCGGATTCTGATCTACGCTGAGTCTCACCAGATGGAGTGTCAGAAGGGACGGCTAAACATGCACCGATCGCTAACGCTCAGAGTTATCATTTGTTTGAGTAGCCTGGCCCCGGCCACACTGCTATACGCAGCAACGGACCCCCAGGTCGAAGCACTAAAAAAAGAACTCATGGAGTTGAAACAGCGTTACGAAGCGCAACAGAACGCGTTGATGGTCCTGGAGCAACGCGTTCGCCAAGTCGAAGAAGCACCAGCGACGCCCGTGCCCCAACGCCTGACCAAATCCCCTGCTGAAACGGTCAAGGGTGGTCAGACGGTGGCCTCCGGTGCACCGGGAACCACAAGCAGTTCATACGGCCAATCGCTCCAGAATGACTCGCAACCGGCCCAAAGCGTTTCCAACCTGTACGACGAAGCCAGTGGGTTCTTCGGCGGCGGCAAGTTCAGCGTCGAAACCGGTCTGACCTACACCCACTTCGATACC
>NZ_JBFUKU010000435.1:0-3285 GCF_056400685.1 Pseudomonas sp. P5_A12
TCGGTACACACTTCCGCTACGGTAAGACTGAGTCGATCACCGACTTGATGGCCAACGAAGGCAAGGACTTCACCTCGCCGACCCTGGACCTCAAGGACTTCATCGGCATTTCCTTCACTACGGCCCCGGACGGCAAGCTCTATCAGCTGCCTGACCAGCAATTCGCCAACCTCTACTGGTTCCGCGCCGACTGGTTCGAACGGGCAGACCTGAAAGCCAAGTTCAAGGAAAAGTACGGCTACGAGTTGGGCGTGCCGGTGAACTGGTCAGCCTATGAAGACATCGCCAAGTTCTTCAGCGAAGACGTCAAGGAAATCGACGGCAAGCGCGTCTACGGACACATGGACTATGGCAAGAAAGACCCGTCCCTGGGTTGGCGCTTCACCGATGCCTGGTTCTCCATGGCCGGGGGCGGCGACAAAGGCTTGCCCAACGGCTTGCCGGTGGACGAGTGGGGCATTCGTGTCGAGGATTGCCACCCGGTGGGCTCCAGCGTGACCCGTGGCGGCGACACCAACGGGCCGGCGGCGGTCTTTGCCACCCAGAAATACGTCGACTGGCTCAAGGCCTATGCGCCACCGGAAGCGGCGGGCATGACCTTCTCCGAGGCCGGTCCGGTGCCGGCCCAGGGCAACATTGCCCAACAGATTTTCTGGTACACCGCATTCACCGCCGACATGACCAAGCCGGGCCTGCCTGTCGTGAATGCCGATGGCACGCCGAAATGGCGCATGGCACCGTCGCCGCGTGGTCCGTATTGGGAAGAGGGCATGAAGCTGGGGTATCAGGACGTGGGTTCTTGGACGTTCCTGAAGTCCACGCCTGAGAAACAGAAACTGGCGGCCTGGCTCTATGCGCAGTTCGTGACCTCGAAAACTGTGTCCCTGAAGAAAACCATCGTCGGCCTGACGCCGATTCGCGAGTCGGACATCAAGTCACAAGCGATGACCGACCTGGCACCGAAACTCGGTGGCCTGGTGGAGTTCTATCGCAGCCCGGCCCGCGTGCAATGGACCCCGACCGGGACCAACGTGCCGGATTATCCGCGTCTGGCGCAACTGTGGTGGAGCCACATCGCCGAAGCGGCCAGCGGCGAGAAAACCCCGCAACAGGCACTGGACGGTCTGGCCAAGGATCAGGACGCGATCATGACCCGTCTGGAGCGTTCGAAGGCACAAACCACCTGCGCACCGAAAATGAACCCCGAGCGCGATGCGCAATACTGGTTCGATCAGCCGGGTGCACCGAAGCCGAAACTGGCGAACGAGAAGCCCAAGGGTGAAACCGTCAACTACAACGAGCTGCTGAAGTCATGGGCGGCGAACGCGCCTAAGTAAGCTTTTGTACCGGGAAAGGCGAACGGCACCGAAAGGTGCCGTTTTTGTTGGTGCCTGATAGTCCGTCATCGCGAGCAGGCTCGCTCCCACTGTATTGCGGAGTGCCAGCAGACGTTGCGTACGCCACTAAACCTGTGGGAGCCGGGCTTGCCCGCGATAGCGGACTGACATTCACCATTGATGTTGCCTGACCCACCGCATTCGCGGGCAGGCCGTGAACCACAGTTCGTATTTCAATTCTGGATGTTTAAGCGTTTAGGTGAAGGAGCAGAACCTTCCCACAATGTTTTCAGGTTGTCCGTCGGACGTCCGCTCTCTAGCCTGTGCACGTTGCTGCCAATTCAGCGATCGGGATTGGAACCCCGGAACCCCGAAAGCGCAAAAGTGGCTTTCATGACGTATGCTTGCGCGCCTTGATGGTGTGCATTCCGTTATGGCGGCTGTGCGCGGGAGACTTCGAGTCTGTCGGGTTTTCGGTGGCCCGGGTTCCAACCTGCGTACAGCTGCCACCCCTTCGATTGGAACCGAATGGGTCAGCTTCAGCCATCACACTGAGTACCAACATCATGAAAAAACCAACACCCAATCCTCCCGAAGCAGACGCCGAAGCGGACGCCGATTCGACATCCCCTTACGCCTCCGTCGACACCCGAAAACTCCACGAAGCTGCCGACCGCGCCCTCGACTACTACCTCAACCCCGGCGCTCACATCATGGCCACGCCATACACCCCCAACGAGATGTTCTTCGTCAATCCCAAAGCCGATACCGAATCCTTGCTGGCCAATGCTTGCGAATCCCTGGCTTCGGCCACGGTCATGCTCGGTGACTTTGCTGCGCTGCTGGAAGGCACTCATCGCAAGACTCTGTTGGGGATTGCGCAGGTGGTGATGTTGGGCGAACTGGCGGTGAACAAGGCGCTGGATAACGTCGATCCCGCTGACTGATCAACGGGGCTGAGCAGACACAAAAAAACGCGGCGCTGGAAGGGCCGCGTTTTTATTGAATGGCTAACAGCCCGTTTCGCTGTAGTCAGGCAAATACTCCAAAGAGKGTTCCGCCGAGATAGATCACGCAATAACCCAGAAAAGAATAGCCAAGTATTCGAGCGGGAATGATGATCCAGCATCGCAGGGGCAACGGAAAGCGAGCAATCTCATCTATCGCGTCCGGATCACTTACCCACAAAAAATCATCATCCAATAAAAGAATGGTCGAGATGTGGGACAAACGGGAGGAGCGGCCATAGGCGCCGTCTCCCAACACCCGCCGATTGCGAGCGACGAAGTACGACCCTCTCAGGAAAAATTCAATCTCAGTCAGTTTGAAAAAACTGACGTATGTCCTTACGAGCATTGCCACCAGTGCCACGACAAAACAGGCGATCAATACGGCCGTACACAGCAGTTTCAGATCGCTTGCCGGTTTGGAGACGGTCATGCTTAACCGCTCAAACCCAAGCAAAAGCAAAAGTAGACCGGCTCCAATCAAAGCGAGTCGCATGAGGTCTGCCGGAATCTTCACCCATTTTTTCAAATGCTCCGGAAAAACTTCAGCCTCCATGACCGCGTACGGATCCAGCATTTGAAAATAGGTAATTCGACCTGTTAGTGCACCTATCTGCCGGACCCTTTTCATTCGTCCCAACGGGCCATTTCCCAAAGTTTTCCGATTAATGCCCACAAGATGAGATGCAATGAAGTGGCTTTCCAGCTGATCAATCCGGAAATAGGCGGCAAATAACACGATTGCCTCGCTGAGGAAAATAAGTAGCAGTACAACCCCCCATGAGAGGAGGTAAATGAGGTCAAGATGAGGGGAGGTCACGGGTAATCCTTAACGTTGATCCAAACCATCCCAGTACCGTTAGCGACAAAGACGTAGCCCGACATAAAAATTGGAGTGCCAGGTAAGCCGTTAATTTGGTCGAAGCGCATTACTTACTCAC
>NZ_JBFUKU010000436.1:0-3279 GCF_056400685.1 Pseudomonas sp. P5_A12
GGGCAGGGCAGTGTGTTCACCCTGGTCTTGCCTCAGCAATACGTCGAGCCGAACGACGCGCTTGTCGAACCCATGATGGCTTCGACCGTGGCAATCACCCATCGCGTGGCACCGGCAGCGCTGGTGCCACTGATTTCCGAGGCGGATATTCCTCGCTTCAACGACGACCGCACCCAAGCGCCGTTCAAGACGCGCTGCATTCTGGTGGTGGAAGATGAGCCCAACTTTGCGCACATCCTCTACGATCTTGCACACGAGCTGGGTTATCAGTGCCTGGTCGCCCACGGTGCCGACGAAGGTTATGACCTGGCCAAGGAGTTTATTCCCGATGCCATTTTGCTGGACATGCGCTTGCCGGATCATTCCGGGCTGACGGTGTTGCAACGCCTGAAGGAACACGCCGAAACCCGGCACATTCCGGTGCACGTGATTTCCGTTGAAGACCGGGTTGAAGCCGCGATGCACATGGGCGCCATCGGTTACGCGATCAAGCCGACTACCCGTGAAGAACTGAAGGATGTGTTCGCCCGTCTCGAAGCCAAGCTGACCCAGAAGGTCAAACGGGTGCTGCTGGTGGAAGATGACGACTTACAGCGCGACAGCATTGCCCGCCTGATCGGCGACGAAGACATCGAGATTACGGCCGTTGGCCTGGCTCAGGACGCCTTGGACTTGCTGCGCACGACGATTTTCGATTGCATGATCATCGACCTGAAATTGCCGGACATGCTCGGCAACGACTTGCTCAAGCGCATGTCCACGGAAGACATCTGCTCGTTCCCGCCGGTGATTGTCTACACCGGACGCAACCTGACCCGCGATGAAGAGGCGGAACTGCGCAAGTATTCACGCTCGATCATCATCAAGGGCGCGCGCTCGCCCGAGCGTTTGCTGGATGAGGTCACACTCTTTCTGCACAAAGTCGAATCGAAGTTGTCCCATGAACGGCAGAGGATGCTCAAGACCGCGCGCAGCCGCGACAAGGTTTTCGAGGGTCGCAAGGTGCTGCTGGTGGACGACGATGTACGCAACATCTTCGCCCTCACCAGTGCGCTGGAGCAAAAGGGCGCTGTCGTGGTCATTGGCCGCAATGGACGTGAAGCGATTGAAAGACTGAATGAAGTCGAGGACATCGATCTGGTGTTGATGGACGTGATGATGCCGGAGATGGATGGCTTCCAAGCCACTATCGAGATCCGCAAGGACCCGCGCTGGCGCAAGCTGCCGATCATTGCGGTGACGGCCAAAGCCATGAAGGACGATCAGGAGCGCTGCTTGCAGGCCGGCTCCAATGATTATCTGGCCAAGCCCATCGACCTGGATCGCCTGTTCTCGCTGATTCGCGTGTGGTTACCGAAGATGGAACGTATTTAGTGGAACGCATTTATTCCTTGGAGCGAAACAGCGAAATCGAGTTGCGCTTGTTGATCGAGGCGATTTACCTCAAGTACAGCTACGACTTTCGCGACTATTCAGGCGCTTCGATCAAGCGCCGGGTGAATCATGCGCTGACACAATTCGAGTGCAATACCATCTCGGCCCTGCAAGAAAAGGTGCTGCACGATCCGACCGTGTTCATGCAATTGCTGCAATTGCTGACGATCCCGGTCAGTGAAATGTTTCGCGACCCTTCGCACTTCCTCGCGATTCGCAAGGAAGTGGTGCCACTGCTCAAGACCTATCCATCGATCAAGATCTGGATTGCCGGGTGCAGTACCGGTGAAGAGGTCTATTCGATGGCGATTCTGCTGCGCGAAGAAGGCTTGCTCGACCGCACCATCATTTATGCCACTGACATCAACCCACGTTCGCTGGAAAAGGCCAAGCAGGGGATTTTCTCCATGGAAAATGTTCGGGCCTACACTTCTAACTACCAGCAGGCCGGTGGCCAGTGTTCATTCGCCGACTACTACACAGCGGCTTATGGTTACGCGATTTTCGACAAGAGCCTGTGTGAGAACGTGACGTTCGCCGATCACAGCCTGGCGACGGACAGTGTCTTCTCAGAGACTCAATTAATTTCGTGCCGTAATGTATTGATTTATTTCAATAAAAAACTTCAGGATCGCGCGTTCGGCTTGTTCCATGAGTCCCTCTGTCATCGCGGGTTCCTGGTGCTGGGCAGTAAGGAAACACCGGATTTTTCGGCCTACGGCAACCAGTTCGAACCGTTGGTCAAACAAGAACGGATCTACCGAAAATCATGAGCGACGCTGGAGATGTTCCTTCAATCGAGGCTATCGTGATCGGCGCTTCGGCCGGCGGCGTGGAGGCGTTGCTCACTATTCTCAGCCCGCTGCGTGAAGGCTTCACACTGCCGATCATTGTGGTGCTGCACCTGCCCGACGAGCGCCGCAGCTTGTTGGCCGAGGTGTTTGCACGCCGGGTCTCGATGCCTGTTCGGGAAGCGACCGATAAAACCCGGGTCGAAGTCGGGACGCTGTATTTCGCTACACCCGGTTATCACTTGTCGGTGGAACAGGACCACAGCTTCTCCTTGAGTCTGGAAGATCGCGTGCATCATTCGCGTCCCGCCATCGATTATCTCTTCGAGTCCGCTGCCGATRCCTACGGTCCGGCCTTGGCCGCTGTGTTGCTGACGGGGGCCAATCGCGACGGTGCCCGTGGCCTTTCCCACGTTAAGCGTCGCGGTGGCCTGACCATCGTGCAAGACCCGACCGAAGCGCAGGTCGCGACCATGCCTCAGGCAGCGCTGGATATTGAGCAGCCTGACCATATTCTCACTGTCCGCGGCATCGGCCGTCTGCTTGTCGAGCTGGAACGAATAGCATGTTAAGTAACATCCAAGCCAAATTGCTGATCGTCGACGATCTGCCAGAGAACCTGTTGGCGCTCGAAGCGCTGATCAAGCGGGAAGACCGCGTGGTCTACAAAGCCTTGTCTGCCGACGAAGCCTTGTCGCTTCTGTTACAGCACGAATTTGCCTTGGCCATTCTCGATGTCCAGATGCCGGGCATGAATGGCTTTGAGCTGGCCGAATTGATGCGCGGTACGGAAAAAACCAAAAACATCCCGATCGTGTTCGTCAGTGCTGCCGGTCGCGAGTTGAACTACGCGTTCAAAGGCTATGAAAGCGGCGCGGTGGATTTCCTGCACAAGCCGCTGGATATCCATGCGGTCAAGAGCAAGGTCAACGTGTTCGTGGATCTGTATCGCCAGAGCAAGGCGATGAAGCAGCAGGTAGAGGCGCTGGAGCAAAGCCGTCGCGAGCAGGAAGCGCTGCTCAAACAGTTGCAGAGTACTCAACTGGAACTGGAG
>NZ_JBFUKU010000437.1:0-3278 GCF_056400685.1 Pseudomonas sp. P5_A12
CTGCCTGAGTTGGTAATGGCCCCTACAAAAGCGGGAATGGCGGGCAACAAAAAGGCCCCCAATCGGGAGCCTTGATGTTCAGGCCTTCAACTTACATGTTCGGGTAAGTCGGGCCGCCAGCACCTTCCGGTGTGACCCAAGTGATGTTCTGTGCAGGGTCCTTGATGTCGCAGGTCTTGCAGTGAACGCAGTTCTGGGCGTTGATCTGGAAGCGCTTCTCGCCGTCTTCCTGGGTGATCACTTCGTACACGCCGGCCGGGCAGTAACGCTGGGCAGGCTCATCGTACAGCGGCAGGTTTTTGCTGATCGGGATGCTTGGATCGGCCAGTTTCAAGTGGCATGGCTGTTCTTCTTCGTGGTTGGTACCGGAGATGAACACCGAGCTGAGTTTGTCGAAGCTGATCTTGCCGTCCGGTTTCGGGTAGTCGATCTTCTTGCAGTCGGCGGCGAGCTTGAGGCAGGCGTAATCCGGCTTGGTGTCGTGCAAGGTGAACGGCAGTTTGCCGCCGAAGATGTTCTGGTCCAGCCAGTTGAAACCACCGCCGACGATCGCGCCGAACTTGTGGATCGCCGGGCCGAAGTTGCGGCTGGCGAACAGTTCGTCGTAGAGCCAGCTCTTTTTGAACGCTTCAACGTAAGTGGTCAGCTCTTCGGTGCCGTCTTTCTCGGCGAACAGCGCCTCGGCCACGGATTCAGCGGCGAGCATGCCAGACTTCATCGCGGTGTGGCTGCCTTTGATCTTGGCGAAGTTCAGGGTGCCGAGGTCGCAACCGATCAGCGCACCGCCCTTGAAGACCATTTTCGGCAGCGAGTTCAGGCCGCCTTTGCAGATGGCACGCGCGCCGTAGCTGATGCGCTTGCCGCCTTCCAGGTACTGCTTGAGCACCGGGTGGTGCTTGAGGCGCTGGAACTCATCGAACGGCGACAGGTAAGTGTTGCTGTAGGAGAGATCGACGATCAGGCCGACCACCACCTGGTTGTTTTCCAGGTGATAGAGGAACGAGCCGCCGGTGTTCTCGGTGCCCATGATGTCCAGCGGCCAGCCGGCGGTGTGAACCACCAGGCCTGGCTGATGCTTGGCCGGGTCGATTTCCCAGATTTCTTTCAGGCCGATGCCGTAGTGCTGGGCGTCGGCTTCGCTGTCGAGGTTGAAACGCTTGATCAGCTGTTTGCCGATGTGGCCACGGCAGCCTTCGGCGAACAGCGTGTACTTGCCACGCAGTTCCATGCCCGGGGTGTACAGGCCTTCTTTCGGATTGCCTTCGCGATCAACACCCAGGTCGCCGGTGATGATCCCGCGAACCACGCCGTTCTCGTCGATCAGCGCTTCCTGAGCGGCGAAGCCCGGGTAGATTTCCACGCCGAGGTTCTCGGCCTGCTGAGCGAGCCAACGGCACAGGTTGCCCAGGGAGATGATGTAGTTGCCTTCGTTGTGCATGGTCTTGGGCACAAAGAGGTCAGGAATTTTTTGCGCGCTGTCTGCGTTTTTCAGAACGAAGATGTCATCGCGGGTGACTGGCGTGTTCAGCGGGGCGCCGAGTGCTTTCCAGTCCGGGAACAATTCGTTCAGGGCGCGTGGTTCGAACACGGCACCAGACAGGATGTGAGCACCGACTTCGGAGCCTTTTTCGACCACGCAGACGCTGATTTCCTTACCGGCTTCAGCAGCCTTCTGCTTCAAGCGGCAGGCAGCGGAAAGACCCGCGGGGCCGGCACCGACGATGACGACGTCGAATTCCATGTATTCGCGTTCCACAGGTTATCTCCTACTCAAGGCTCAACAGTTTTTTTTCTAATTGGAGGTTTGGTGTCGCATCCATGAACCCTTGCGCGAGCGCGGAACAGGACAATCGATAGACGACCTTTCTCTCTGGGTGGCGCATTATATCTACACCACTGCCAGCGTCCAATACAAACGTTTGTTTGAATTGGCTCAAAGCCAGAGAAATCAAAGTCACGCGGCTTACGAACGGCCATTTTGCCGTATTGACCGGAATAGGCGTTCCGGTCAAGATACGGGCGGTTTTGCGCTCGCCGTAGGCTGACTATTGGTTTCAAGAGCACCTCTAAAGACAGGGCGATGGCAAGGGCAAGTGATGCGCAGCGCTAGTATGGCGCGCAGTTTACACGCCACGGTATTGAATGACTCGTCGGTCACCACTGACGAACGGTCATCCACATCATGAGCGTTGATCACTTGCCACGTTTGCCGGCGTTTTTGGAGGTGCCCTTGCGCCCGATGAGCATCAACCGCCAGGTTCGCCTAGGCGACTTTCTTTTCACCGGAGAGTAACGAGGAATCCATGAAGGTTCTTGTAGCTGTCAAACGCGTTGTGGATTACAACGTCAAGGTTCGCGTCAAGGCGGACAATTCCGGCGTCGACCTCGCCAACGTCAAGATGTCGATGAACCCGTTCTGCGAAATCGCAGTGGAAGAAGCCGTACGCCTGAAAGAGAAAGGTGTTGCGACTGAAATCGTCGTCGTCTCCGTCGGYCCGTCYACCGCTCAAGAGCAACTGCGCACCGCGCTGGCTCTGGGKGCCGACCGCGCCATCCTCGTCGAATCCGCCGAAGACCTGACTTCGCTGGCCGTTGCCAAACTGTTGAAAGCTGTTGTCGACAAGGAACAGCCTCAGCTGGTGATCCTTGGCAAACAAGCCATCGACAGCGACAACAACCAGACTGGCCAGATGCTCGCTGCATTGAGCGGCTACGGTCAGGGCACGTTCGCRTCCAAAGTTGAAATCAGCGGCGACAGCGTTGCCGTGACTCGCGAAGTCGACGGCGGCGCGCAGACAGTTTCCCTGAAACTGCCGGCCATCGTCACCACCGACYTGCGTTTGAACGAGCCGCGCTACGCGTCCYTGCCAAACATCATGAAAGCCAAGAAGAAGCCTCTCGAAGTGCTGACTCCGGACGCTTTGGGCGTTTCCACCGCCTCCACCAACAAGACCGTGAAAGTCGAAGCGCCTGCTGCACGCAGCGCGGGTATCAAGGTCAAGTCGGTGGCTGAACTGGTCGAGAAACTGAAAAACGAAGCGAAGGTAATCTAATCATGACTATCTTGGTAATCGCTGAACACGACAGCAAAGTAGTGGCTCCGGCCACACTGAACACCGTTGCTGCTGCCGCCAAAATCGGTGGTGACATCCACGTTCTGGTTGCCGGTCAGGGCGTTGGCGCTGTCGCTGAAGCTGCCGCGAAAATCGCTGGCGTGACCAAAGTGCTGGTAGCCGACAACGCTGCCTACGCTCATCAGCTGCCGGAAAACGTAGCGC
>NZ_JBFUKU010000438.1:0-3268 GCF_056400685.1 Pseudomonas sp. P5_A12
CAGCAGCTACCACGTCTTCCTTGGTCACACGACCGCCTTTGCCAGTACCGGCAACGGAAGCGATGTTTATGCCGTTTTCTTCAGCCAGCTTGCGAGCAGCCGGGGCAGCAACAGGATCGTCTTCGCCTTCAGCAGCTGGAGCAGCCGCTTGTGCAGCGGCCGGAGCAGCGGCCGGAGCGGCAGCAGCAGCGCTGCCTGCTTCGATGGAGCCCAGGACTTCGTCGGACAGAACGGTGTCGCCTTCGTTCTTGACGATAGCGCCCAGCACGCCGTCAGCAGTAGCCAACACTTCCAGCACAACCTTGTCGGTTTCGATGTCGACGATCAGGTCGTCACGCTTTACAGCGTCGCCCGGTTGTTTGTGCCAGGTGGCAACGGTGCCATCGGCAACCGATTCCGGGAAAGTGGGGGCTTTGATTTCGATAGCCATTATCTGTGAGTCCTTAAATTCGGTTTCAGGTGCGCGAAGGCGTTAAACAGTAAAGGCGTCTTGCAGCAGTTTTTCCTGCTGCTCAGCGTGCATCGATGCATAACCACAAGCAGGTGCAGCAGAAGCCTCACGGCCCGCGTACTCGAGTACGAGAGACTTGTTGAGATTGCTGACGCTACGACGCAAGTGGTGTTGGCTGCAGTACCAGGCACCCTGGTTCATCGGCTCTTCCTGACACCAGACGGCATGTTTGGCGTTGGTGTAAGGAGCCAGGACTTCTTTCAAGTCGTCCTCAGGGAATGGGTACAGCTGCTCGATACGCACGACGGCGATGTCGTCACGACCTTCGGCACGACGTTTTTCCAGCAGGTCGTAGTAGACCTTGCCGCTACACAGAACAACGCGCTCGACCTTGGACGGGTCTTGAGCATCGATTTCCGGGATCACGGTCTGGAACGAACCTTCTGCCAGATCTTCCAGGGTCGATATGGCCAGTTTGTGACGCAACAGCGACTTCGGAGTCAGAACGATCAATGGCTTGCGCAGCGGGCGAATCACCTGACGGCGCAGCAAGTGGTAGATCTGAGCCGGCGTGGTCGGTACGGCTACCTGAATGTTGTGCTCGGCGCACAGTTGCAGGTAACGCTCCAGACGAGCCGACGAGTGCTCAGGACCCTGACCTTCATAACCGTGCGGCAGCAACATGGTCAGACCGCAGAGACGGCCCCACTTGTGCTCGCCGCTGGTGATGAACTGGTCGATAACCACCTGGGCACCGTTGGCGAAGTCGCCGAACTGGGCTTCCCAGATCACCAGCGCATCAGGCGTGGTGGTCGAGTAGCCGTATTCGAACGCCAGAACCGCTTCTTCGGACAGGAACGAATCGTACAAGTCGAAACGTGGCTGGCCGTTATAGAGGTTTTGCAGCGGGATGTAGGTGCCCGCGTCTTTCTGGTTGTGCAAGACAGCGTGACGGTGCGAGAACGTACCGCGACCGATGTCCTGACCCGTCATGCGAATCGGGTGACCTTCGAACGCCAGGGTCGCGTACGCCATCGTTTCGGCGTAACCCCAGTTGATCGGCAGGCCGCCGGCTTGCATCTTCTGACGGTCTTCGTAGATTTTCGAGACCTGGCGCTGAACCACGAAGCCTTCCGGAATTTCCAGCAGCTTGGCGGACAGTTCCTGCAAGGTTTTCAGATCGAAACGCGTGTCGTGACGCGCGGTCCAGGCGTGGCCCAGATACGGACGCCAGTCCACGAACAACTCTTTGTTCGGCTCTTTGACCAGGCTTTTTACAACATGCAGACCGTTGTCCAGCGCGTTGCGGTATTCGTCGACTTTCGTCTGAACACGCTCTGCGTCCAGCACGCCGGCCTGGGTCAGACGATCGGCATACAGCTCACGGGTGGTGCGCTGTTTGGTGATCTGCTGATACATGATTGGCTGGGTGCCGCTTGGCTCGTCGGCCTCGTTGTGGCCGCGACGACGGTAGCAGACCAGGTCGATCACCACGTCACGCTTGAACTGCATGCGGTAGTCGATGGCCAGCTGGGTCACGAACAACACGGCTTCCGGATCATCACCATTCACATGGAGGATCGGCGCCTGGATCATTTTCGCCACGTCGGTCGCGTACTCGGTGGAACGCGAGTCCAGCGGGTTGCTGATGGTGAAACCGACCTGGTTGTTGATCACGATGTGCACGGTGCCGCCGGTTTTGAAACCGCGGGTCTGCGACATCTGGAAGGTTTCCATCACCACGCCCTGACCGGCGAATGCCGCGTCACCGTGGATGGAAATCGGCAGAACCTTCTCACCGGTAGGGTCGTTACGACGATCCTGACGAGCGCGAACCGAACCCTCGACCACTGGAGAAACGATTTCCAGGTGGGACGGGTTGAACGCCATGGCCAGGTGAACTTCACCGCCGGTGGTCATCACGTTGGACGAGAAGCCCTGGTGATACTTGACGTCACCGGAACCCAGCTCGACCTTCTTCTTGCCTTCGAACTCGTCGAACAGCTCGCGCGGGTTCTTGCCGAAGGTGTTGACCAGCACGTTGAGACGGCCACGGTGGGCCATGCCGATGACGATTTCCTTGGTGCCGTAGGAACCGGAACGCTGGATCAGCTCGTCGAGCATCGGAATCAGGCTCTCGCCGCCTTCCAGACCGAAACGCTTGGTACCCGGGTATTTGGTCCCCAGGTATTTTTCCAGACCTTCGCCGGCGGTGACGCGTTCGAGCAAGTGGCTCTTGATGTCGGCGGAGTACGTCGGACGGCCGCGTACGCTTTCCAGACGCTGCTGGAACCACTGGCGCTGCTCGGAATCGGTGATGTGCGTAAATTCAGCGCCGATGGTGCGGCAATATGTCTGCTGCAACGCTTCGTGAATTTCGCGTAGGCTCGCTTCCTCTTTGCCGATGAACAGGTCGCCGGCACGGAAGGTCGTATCAAGATCGGCATTGGTCAAGCCGTAATGATTGATCGACAGGTCTGCAGGTGCAGGACGCTGCCACAGCCCCAGCGGGTCAAGCTGGGCTGCCTGGTGGCCACGCATACGGTAGGCCTGGATCAATCGCAGCACTTCAACTTGCTTCTTCTCGTGCTCACTGCTCACGCTGCCGGCGGAAACCGGTTGGGCGCGGCGCTGGTTCTTTGCCAGCAAGACGAAATGATCGCGAATTGTGGAGTGCGAAACATCGGTAGCAGTGTTGCCATCAGCCGGCAACTTCTGAAAGTAGGTGCGCCACTCTTCTGGCACAGCGTTAGGGTCGTGCAGGTAGAGCTCGTAGAGCTCTTCCACATAGGCAGCGTTACTACCAGATAGGTAGGC
>NZ_JBFUKU010000439.1:0-3252 GCF_056400685.1 Pseudomonas sp. P5_A12
GACTTGGACTTTCCGTAGTTATATTGACACACAATGAAGAAATTCACCTCGAACGCGCTATTAAATCTATTTCTTCGATAGCTTCACAAATATTTGTTATTGATTCGTTTTCTAGTGATCGAACGAAAGATATTGCAACATCATTAGGTGCTGTAGTATTGCAAAATACGTTCATTAACTATGCAAAACAATTCCAATGGGGGCTAGATAATGCCCCTATCACAAATAAATGGATTATGCGACTTGACGCAGATGAGATCATAGAGCCAGACTTAGTAGAAGAAATCCACCAGAAACTACCTAATTTGCCAACTGATGTTGCAGGCATAAACCTAAAACGTAAACATATTTTCATGAGTCGCTGGGTTCGTCATGGCGGTCGCTATCCACTTGTACTTGTTCGCATATGGAGAAACGGACAAGGCCGCATCGAAGATCGCTGGATGGATGAACATATGGTTGTTTGGGGAGGACGTACAGTGACCTTTGAAGGTGGTTTCTCTGACCACAACCTTAACGACCTAACATTCTTCACAAACAAACATAACAAATACGCCACTCGCGAAGCCATTGATATTATTAATCAAAAACTAAGCCTTTTTCCTCGTGATATGGCCGTGACGACTGAAAGCACATCATTACAAGCGTCAGTCAAGCGCTTCATAAAAGAAAAAATTTATAATTATCTACCTTTCACTTTCAGCGCTTTTATTTATTTTTCCTGGCGTTATATTTTTCAACTAGGATTTCTAGATGGCAAATCAGGACTAGCCTACCACTTTCTTCAAGGATATTGGTATCGCTTCCTTGTAGGTGCAAAAGTTATGGAACTTGAAGCCGCCATTGCACACATCACCGACAAGCAAAAAGTTATTGTAGAGCTATCACGCCTAACCGGTCATAACTTAACCAAAGACTGCTAACGCGACAGTTAAATCGATAAAACATCCCCTCTAACAACCTTTACGTAGTTGAAAATACATGAAAAAGCGAGCCCTTATCACCGGAGTCACTGGTCAAGACGGATCCTATCTTGCTGAGTTTTTACTTGAAAAAGGCTATGAAGTTCATGGCATCAAACGCAGAGCGTCATCATTTAATACTCAACGAGTCGATCACATATATCAGGATCCACACATTGACAATAAGAATTTTATATTGCACTACGGCGACCTCACCGATTCATCAAATTTAACTCGCATCATACAAGAGGTTCAGCCTGATGAAGTCTACAACTTGGGCGCACAGTCCCACGTAGCAGTGAGTTTTGAGTCCCCAGAATACACTGCCGATGTTGACGCGATGGGCACTCTGCGCATTCTTGAGGCTATTCGGTTGCTTGGCCTGGAAAAGAAGACTCGTTTTTATCAGGCCTCTACTTCCGAACTCTATGGCTTGGTCCAGGAAATCCCACAGAAGGAAACTACCCCGTTCTATCCGCGGTCGCCTTATGCAGTAGCTAAGCTCTATGCCTACTGGATAACAGTGAATTATCGTGAATCATATGGCATGTATGCCTGCAATGGCATTCTGTTTAACCACGAATCACCACGTCGTGGTGAAACCTTTGTTACTCGAAAAATCACACGCGCAATGGCGAATATGGCGCAAGGTCTGGAGCAGTGCTTATACCTAGGCAATATGGATGCACTGCGCGACTGGGGCCATGCCAAGGATTATGTGCGGATGCAATGGATGATGCTGCAGCAGGAACAACCTGTTGATTATGTTATCGCCACAGGGGTGCAGTATTCTGTGCGCGAGTTCGTTCGTTGGTCCGCCGCTGAATTGGGTGTCTTCCTGCGGTTTGAGGGCACGGGCGTAGATGAGCAAGGCATTGTCGAGCGCATTGAAGGTGATAAGGCTCCAGCGCTTAACGTCGGTGATGTGCTTGTACGCGTAGATCCGCGTTATTTCCGACCAGCCGAGGTAGAAACCTTGCTTGGTGATCCGACCAAAGCTAAGGAACAACTGGGCTGGGTACCAGAGATCAGCGTCCAAGAAATGTGCGCCGAAATGGTCCGTGAAGACCTCAATGTAGCGCAACGGCATGCGCTGCTCAAGCAGCATGGACATGAATTGCCGGTGGCAACGGAGAACTGAAAGTGACAGGCGATCTTAACCAGAATATCTTTGTTGCTGGCCATCGTGGAATGGTCGGCTCCGCCATCATCCGTCGTCTACACGCGCTGGGTTATGACCGTATCCTCACGGCTGGACGCGAAGAACTGAACCTGCTCGACCAAAAGGCGGTACATGCCTATTTCAAAGAGCAAAAGATCGATCAGGTGTATTTGGCGGCAGCAAAAGTGGGTGGTATTCATGCCAATAATACCTATCCCGCGGACTTCATCTACGAAAACCTGTTAATTGAGGCCAACGTTATCCACGCTGCACATCAATGCGACGTTCAGAAGCTGTTGTTCCTTGGCTCCTCCTGTATCTACCCGAAGCATGCCGAACAGCCGATGCGTGAGGAGGCACTACTAACAGGTATCCTCGAGCCGACCAATGAACCCTATGCTATTGCCAAGATTGCAGGGATCAAGCTGTGCGAAAGCTACAACCGCCAGTATGGCCGCGATTACCGCAGCGTTATGCCGACCAACTTATACGGTCCGCACGACAACTACCATCCGGAAAACAGTCATGTAATCCCTGCGCTACTGCGCCGCTTCCACGAGGCGGTGCAACGCGGTGACGAAGAAATCGTTATTTGGGGCACCGGTAAACCGATGCGCGAGTTCTTGCACGTGGATGATATGGCTGCGGCCAGCGTGCATGTGATGGAACTAGACAGTGATACTTACAAGGCTAATACCCAGCTGATGCTGTCTCATATCAACGTTGGCACTGGGGTTGATTGCGCTATTGGCGAGCTTGCGAAAACCATTGCTGACGTGACCGGTTTCGCTGGTCAGTTGAGCTTCGATGCCGACAAACCGGACGGCGCCCCGCGCAAGCTGATGGATGTAGCGCGACTCGAGGCGTTGGGCTGGAAGGCTAGTATCAGTCTAAAAGACGGCCTGAAAGATGCCTACGACTGGTATGTCAACAACGTGGAAAAAGCGCGGACACATTGATGAAGATCTTGCTCTACGGCATCAATTACAGCCCTGAGCTGACTGGCATCGGCAAATACAGCGGTGAGATGGCAAGCTGGCTGGCAGCTCATGGACATGAGGTTCGAGTAATAACGGCGCCGCCTTATTACCCGGACTGGAAGGTTTGGCAAGGCTTCAGCTCCTGGGG
>NZ_JBFUKU010000440.1:0-3238 GCF_056400685.1 Pseudomonas sp. P5_A12
AGCCTCTGACGGGCTTGAACCACTGCGCTGGGCGCCACCAGCGGACGTTGACCCGGCAGCATAATGTTCATGCGACTGACCACATCCCAGGCTGACATCCGCCGAAAGAACGCCATGGAAATCACGCACCAAAGCATCATTTCCAACGGCAGACGGCGCTTGCGCAGGGTTGCTACGCCTGCCTGTTCCAGTGCTTGCTCGACCAAAGAAGGATCGAGTAACGAATCCAACCCCTCGATGGCGTGGGGAGTGGAGGCGATGTTGTGAGTCAGTTCCAGTGCCCGAGCGAGACGCATAAAAAAATCCGATGCCAATTCAGGTATCGGATTTTGATTTCTTGCGGCCAAAGGTCAAGCAAGAGGGCTTAACTGATCGGCATTAGGCGCCATGCCCGAATGTCTGAGGTCCGGTTTTGAACCGATAATCGATACTGCGAAAATGAAAACCCCACTCGAAGGCGGGGTCTGTCCGGTTATCAGTTACTTCCTGGAAGGCGTCGCCACTCTTGGCAGAAATTTCGCCTTTGCGCCTCTGGGCGTCGTCGATTTCACTTTGCTGATCTGGACCGGGTCTTCCCCAAAGCCCGCCACATACTCTGTCTGGCCACAATTAACGCAATTATTGATCGGAAATTCAGCACCGTCGTCTTCGATATACGGATCAGCCATACCTCTTCCCCTCTCAAAYGGGTCGACACCGGCAAAGCCCTTTGCCTGAAAAATATCGACCGCCAAGGCTTTTGAGACTAACCGGTCACTACCGGACTTGTAATTCAGATTTTCGCATGCCCGACGAGTGGCCCGCACTCAACGCCCAATCACACAGAATGGATCACCTCAGCTTGACCGCTGTCCCCGTCACAAAAACCACCACCATCCCACCCTTGCCGGACGGCATGCTGATCTCAAAATCGAGCCCCACCAGCGCATCTGCCTGAAGTGCCCGCGCCCGTTCCTTGATCTCGTCGGTCGCCTGAATGCGTGCTTCTTTCAACGCACGCTCCAGCGTCTGAGAACGCCCCCCGAAAAAATCGCGCATCCCGGCAAACACGTCACGGATAACGTTAATGCCCTGCACGGACTCGGCACTGACAATGTCCAGGTAAGCGGTGATCTGGCGGCCTTCAATGGCGTGAGTTGTGGTGGTGATCATGGGGAATCCTTATTCATAAACAGTGGATCAAGGCAACTTGGACAGGTGTGCAGCCAACGCATCAAACGCCGGCAACGTCACAGGATCATTCGCCGAATTACTCGCAACCGGGTGCGAGGCGTAGCGCACAATCACCATCTCGGCTTTCGGATCGACATAGATGCGCTGGCCATAAACGCCGCGCGCCATGAATGCCCCGCCCTCCTTGTCCGTCACCCACCACATCGAGCGGTAACTCCAGCCCTTCAACAAGTCATAACCGGCCTTGGCAAAAACCTGCTTGTCGCCGCCACGGCGGATGTCATCCACGACGGCTTTGGGCACGATCTGCTGGCCGTTGAGCCGGCCCTCATTGCGCAGCATTTCGCCAAACCTGGCGAGGTCACGCAAGCCAGTGTTCAAGCCACCGCCAGCAAACGGCGTCCCGATGGAGTCCACCGTGAAATAGGCATCCTGCTCGGCGCCCAAACGACTCCAGATGCGCTCCGACAATAACTGCGCAACGTTACGGCCGGTCGCTCGAGCGATGATCCAGCCCAAGACGTCAGTGTTGACGGTCTTGTAGCCAAACGCACTGCCGTGTTCACCTTGCAGTTGAACAGTCTGCAAAAACGCGTAGTAACTTCGCGGTCCGGTGTAGTCCTTTGGCTTGGGCAATGGGTTGCCAGCTTTTGCGTGAGCCCAGACTTCGGCGTTCGGATCGGCATAGTCTTCGCTGTATTTGAGCGCGGTTGTCATATCGAGGACCTGACGCACCGTAGCGCTGCCGAACGCAGAAGCCGCCAATTCAGGAACGTAATCGGCAACAGACTTGTTCGCATCGATCTGCCCTTCAGCCACCAACATCGCCCCGAGCGTGCCAACCACGGATTTGGTCACCGACATCGCCGCGTGTTGGCCTTCGGGTTTCAGTACGCCGAAGTAGCGCTCATAAACAACCTTGCCCCTGTGCATCACCACAATCCCGTCGGTGTAAGTGGCCGCGAGGGATTGATCCCAGGTCATCGACTGCGTTGCGCCGAGAGGCGTGAAGCTGAGAGCGTCGATTTCATTGTGCAGCGCGTAAACCAACGGCACCGGCGCGCCCAGGCCTCGTGAAACGTTGATCGTCGGCATGAGTTGTCGGAAGTTCGAGACACTCCAGCGCATCGCCGGAAACTGGAAATAGCTGCCGTCTTCGAAACGCACGGTACGATCGGCAGGAGGCGGCGAGCCGACCATCCAGCCGAGTTTTGCGGGATCGCTGGCTTCTGCGTCGGGGAATGTTGTTGCGGTGGCATAAGTTGACAGGGCACACGCCATCACCGCAGTGATGGACATGATAGTGCGGCGGCAAGCAGCGCGAGGGTGGGACATGGTGTCGATTCCGTTCGAGGGGTCCGGCAGTCTAGCAGGTGGGTGGCGAGGCTGAAGACCGGGCATTTCGAGGAATTGAAGAGGTCGTACCGGATGGGAAAAAATCAGGCACTACAGAAGTTTAATCAACACCGCAGTGACGGTTGCTACCGTACCAATTATCCCAATGGCTATTGCCACCGGATACCAAAAGGTTTCACGGGTCATCTTGCCCGCCTCGGCACTCAGCTTGCCCGCTTCAGCACTTAGCTTGCTCGCTTCAGCATTCAGCTTGCGCTGCTCAGCGAGCAACTTGATGATCTCTACGTGGACCTTTTCGAGTTCGGCCTGTTTCATGGTCATTTCCTGCATAACACGCGTAGGTCCATTCCGAATTAAGTGGGAGCCGTCATATGTGCTGCCCGTTCATCTTGAACCCGAAGGCACAAAACGAAAACCCCTTCTCGAGATGGTTCATTTGAGCCGCTAAACCTTGTGGGCGCCCCAACCGCCTGGCTTTCCAGCACTACTTCCCACAAGCCTGCGACTCGTCCTACATATATTTCAGAAACGACAGCGCCACTCTCAAAACCCAGCCCCAGAAACCACAAAACCCCTGATTTCTCTCGAAATCAGGGGTTCTGGTTACATCGAATTTGGCGGTGAAGGAGAGATTCGAACTCTCGATACAATTTCTTGTATACACACTTTCCAGGCGTGCTCCTTAAGCCACTCGGACACTTCACCGTAT
>NZ_JBFUKU010000441.1:0-3213 GCF_056400685.1 Pseudomonas sp. P5_A12
CATAAACGTGGCCCATCACTACAATGTGCTCCATAAACGTGGCCCATCACTACAATGTGCTCACCTGGCGCGTCAGGCTTGGCCATGGCGTTCCAGATTTCCTGCTCGCGCGGAAGATTGCCGGCAGCCTCCAGCGCCAAGCCGATATGAACATAGGGGCCGGCGGTTTGCGACGGGGTTTCAGGCAGAAGTTGAACGGGCATACGCAGGCCTCCTCAGCGGTTTTCGAAGTGGGTCTTGCGCTGACCGCGCAGGACGATATCAAAACGATAAGCCAGGCAATCCATAGGATTGGCCATGCTCATATCCAGTTTGGCGATCAGACTCTGCACCGCTTCCTGATTCGAGATCGACTTGACGATCGGGCACATCGGGATGAGCGGATCACCTTCGAAATACAACTGAGTAATCAAACGCGTGGCAATTGACGGGCCACTGATGGAGACATGGATATGGGCCGGTCGCCAATCGTTGGGACCGTTGCGCCATGGGTAGGGGCCGGGTTTGACCGTGCGGAAGCTGTAGTTGCCATCGCGGTCAGTCAACGCACGGCCCACGCCACCGAAATTGGGGTCAAGGGGGGCCAGGTAACTGTCTTTTTTATGCCGGTAGCGACCACCGGCATTGGCCTGCCACATCTCCACCAAGGTGTGGGGAATTGGCTTGCCGTACTGATCACACACTCGACCCGCGACGATGATGCGCTCGCCAATTGGAAGGCCGCCGTGATTGAAATTCAACAGCAGGTCGTTATCGTGCTGACCCCTCTTCAGATGAGAAAAATCCGGGCCGCTGGATTCGGATAATGACTGGGGGATGCTCACCAGTGCCTGGCGGGGGGACCGCAGGATTGAAGTCTTGTAGTCAGGGGTCAGGGCTTTGGGATGCCAATTACGGTCACGAATGACGAAGCGGCTGTCGTGCGCATCAGACATGTCGTTTTTCCTGTTGTTATGGTTGGACGGAGGCAGGCACTGCGTTGGCAGCGACGTGTAGCCAGTGTCCTCCCGGACGACCCAACCMAAAATTGAAAAAAACGACTTGATCCATGTCCAAACGGTTATGGATGTTTTCCCTCACGATATTCTTGGCCGACCTCACGCAGCGCGTCCACGCACCACTGCGCCGCGGTTGTCACCGGCAACGCGGGATTGGTGCATAACCCCACAGAACCGCCCGGTTCACGCATCACCAGATCCAGCTCCACCAGATCACCTTGCCTCAAGTCCTGTCTGACGGCGTCAAATGGGGCGACCCAGATGGCCTGACTGCATTGCACGTAGCGCCGACTCAGGGCTAACGACAGGGTTTCCAGGCGTTGGCGCGATGGGGTGATCCCGTGCTGCACAAACAGGCTGTCTGCGAACTTTCGGATCGTCGTCCCCGCCAACGGCAAGACCAGCGGATAGTCTTCGAGGTTTTTATGCCCCAGTGGTTCGGCGAGAACCGGGTGGCCAGCCCGGACCACCAGGGTCATTGATTCGCTATAGAGGTGTTCGAACGCCAGCCCGAGAATCAATGGGCTATCGGTCATCCTGCCCACCACCAGGTCCAGTTCACCGACACGCAGCTGTGACAGCAAATAGGCACTTGGTCCCGTCACGACACTGACCACCAAGGCGGGGTGTCGGTCGTGTAAGCGGCAGACAATTTCAGGCACCAACAGACTTTCGACGGTGGACAGCACACCGAGCTGCACGGTGATGGGCTCATGCACCCCGGAGCGCAAACTGTTGACGCCTTCGCGCAGCGATTGCACGCTCGGCCCTGCATATCGCAAAAAGGCCACGCCGGCCTCGGTCAGTGTCGAGCCCTTTTTACCCCGTTCAAACAGTGTGGCATCCAGCAGCGACTCCAGTTCTTTCAGCGTCTTGGAAAGCGCCGGCTGGCTGATGGCCA
This sequence comes from Pseudomonas sp. P5_A12, assembly GCF_056400685.1. Lineage (NCBI taxonomy): Bacteria > Pseudomonadati > Pseudomonadota > Gammaproteobacteria > Pseudomonadales > Pseudomonadaceae > Pseudomonas > Pseudomonas sp. P5_A12. The sequence continues at coordinate 1,900 of NZ_JBFUKU010000441.1, forward strand.
ACTTGTCGCAAGCGCGGGCCAGGCTGCCCTGGCGTGCCACTTCGAGAAAACACACCAGATGACGGAATTTGATTCGGGTATCGATGTTCAATCGGGGGTTCTGCCTTCGTGGTTTACGGTGGGCCAGTGCTGCGCTGCTCATTGTGTCAGCTCCCGACCAAGGGCGGACGTTGGACGCGGCTACGAAGCTAGACGCTATTTAAGCCTCTAGCCGCAGCGGCGGCAAAGTACCTGCAGATTTGCTGGATCAGGATTGTCTTGCCTGGTAAAAATCATGCGCTGGGTGCGTATCGTGTTTTGCGGGTCGATAACCCTAAGGACAATGGTAGGCACTTCCCAACGCTGTAAGCGTTGAAAAAGCTGCTCATCCTTTCGTCGACTCAACTGCGGAGCAACGTCCCTGAATCTTCGGTAACGCGCTTTTGCACTTCAAATGCCGTCAGCGCCAAACTAAATGATTCAGTGACGTGCCTGGCAGCCAAGGCTAAACAATACCGACAAACGAAAGAATAAAAAGAACGATCACAACTGCCCCGACGATGTAGATAATACTGTTCATAACACCACCTTTTATCTCAACTGGATTGCGACACCAAGGTATCTAATACAAAGGACACCTTCGTTACCCGTTCCGTTCCGCGAATCAGTGTCAGCCGTTGCGTCATCGCAGCGATGTACGCTCTGAGTAMGGTTACAGCCTGCCGAAACTTTATGGATCCCCTGGCTCGGGTCCCATTACGAGGGCTCCATCATGCGCATCTACACCCTTGAATACCTGTTCAACGGCGAGCCCGCGTCAAGCCCGTGGACGACACCGATGTACTGGCGCTGGGCGTGACGTTGCTGCGCCGCAGGAAGCTCAGTTTCTCGGCGAAGTACACACTGGAAGCTGCAAGTGGCTACACCGGTGAGTGTGGCCTGGAGGCGGGCGGAAGCAATCAATCGATAATCGCACGATTTTTGTGAGGTCGTATGTGTTTTCGGTGTCAAATGCCTTGATGGGGAGAAGACTTTATTTCTTTTGTATTCAATGTGTTATGGATTTTTTATCTCGCTTTTTGAGTTGCTGAAAGCCACAAAATTAGCGGAAGGCTGTTTACAGTCTATTGACTGCGTTAACTGGTTCGTACATTTTGATTGGCGTTTGCTTTGCCCTGCTAAAGGCTTCAATAAAAAAAATAAAGGAAAACCCTATGCTCAATTGCACACCCACTCTCAATGCTGCCTCCCTAACTCTGCTCTGCATCTCAAATGGTTTCGTGTCGTCTCAAATAAACTTTTTAGTTGCCGCTTCAAGCTAGAGCACCCTCAGTT
>NZ_JBFUKU010000442.1:0-3191 GCF_056400685.1 Pseudomonas sp. P5_A12
GGGCATCGGCCTGACGCAAGCCGTCAGTGGCCACACCCAGTTTTTGCATGATGGCCGCGCGCGCAATCTGCTTGAAGCCGTGCTCTGGCATGGCGGCGAAGCTCAGGCTGCGCGTGACCAGGTTTTGTCTTTCAATGCCGAGCAGCGCGCTACGTTGCTGGCGTTTTTGAACTCACTTTAAACACTTATAAAGAATCGGGAGCCCGACATGTTCCGTCCCAAGTTGTTGTTCACCAGCCTTGCCGCACTCGCACTGGGCGCCTGTTCACCGCAGGACCCGCAAGCCGTGACATCGGCCGCCATCGCCAAATCGGTGATTCTGCCGACCTACACCCGCTGGGTTGAAGCCGACCGCCAACTGGCCGTCAGCGCCCTCGCCTACTGTGAAGGCAAGGAAAACCTCGACACCGCCCGCGCTAACTTCCTGCACGCGCAGAAAGCCTGGGCCGAGTTGCAACCGCTGCTGATCGGGCCGCTGGCCGAGGGCAACCGTTCGTGGCAGGTGCAGTTCTGGCCGGACAAGAAAAACCTGGTCGGCCGTCAGGTCGAGCAACTGGTGACTGCGCAGCCGCAGATCGATGCCGCCGCACTGGCCAAGTCCAGCGTTGTGGTTCAGGGCCTCTCGGCCTATGAATACATCCTGTTCGACAGCAAGCCGGACGTGGCCAACGACGCGCAAAAAGCCAAGTATTGCCCGCTGCTGAAAGCCATTGGCGAGCGTCAGAAACAACTGGCCGAAGAGATCCTGCAGACCTGGAACAACACCGACGGCATGCTCGCGCAAATGAGCAAGTTCCCGAACCAGCGCTACGCCGACTCCCACGAAGCCATCGCCGATCTGCTGCGCGTGCAGGTCACCGCCCTCGACAGCCTGAAGAAAAAACTCGGCACGCCGATGGGCCGTCAGACGAAGGGTGTGCCACAACCGTTCCAGGCCGATGCATGGCGCAGCCAGTCGTCCCTGGCCGGCCTGGAAGCCAGCCTCGCCGCCGCCAAAACGGTGTGGGAAGGCGTCGACAACAAAGGCCTGCGCGGTCTGTTGCCGAGCGAGCAGAAGCCGTTGGCCGACAAGATCGATGCCGCCTACGCCGCTTCGCTGAAACTGTTTGCCAGTAACCAGCGCTCGCTGACCGAAATGCTCAACGACGATGCCGGTCGCCAGCAACTCAACGATCTCTACGACAGCCTCAACGTGGTCCACCGCCTGCACGAAGGCGAACTGGCCAAGGCGCTGGGCATTCAACTGGGCTTCAACGCCAACGACGGTGACTGATGAGGACGAGTGCCATGCTGCGACGTCAGGCTCTGACTTTAGGTAGCTTGCTGCTGGGAGCAGTGACACTGGGCGGCTGGACGCTGTTCAAGCAAAAGGACAAAAGCCCGTTGCTGCTGTCGGCGCGGGACGATACCGACGGCAAGCATTACGCCGTCGGCTATCGGCTGGACGGCACCCGGGTGTTCGCCACCCAGGTCGGTCAGCGCTGCCACGACATCATCAATCACCCGACGCTGTCGATTGCGCTGTTCGTCGCCCGCCGTCCGGGTACCGAGAGTTACTTGATCGACCTGCGTGACGGCACGTTGCTGCAAACCGTGACCTCGCAGCCGAACCGGCATTTCTACGGTCACGCGGTGATTCACAAGAACGGCGACTGGCTTTACGCCACCGAGAACGATACGTCCGATCCGGGCCGTGGCTTGCTCGGTGTGTATAAATTCGAAGGTGAGCGACTGGTACACAGCGGGGAGATTTCCACCCATGGCCTCGGCCCGCATCAAGTGTCGTGGATGCCCGATGGAGAAACCCTGGTGGTGGCCAACGGCGGCATTCGCACCGAGGCCGAGAGCCGGGTCGACATGAACCTCAACGCCATGGAGCCAAGCCTGGTGTTGATGCAACGTGACGGTACGTTGCTGAGCAAGGAAACCCTCGCCCAGCAGATGAACAGCGTGCGACATCTGGGGATCGCCAGCGATGGCACCATCGTTGCCGGCCAGCAATTCATGGGGCCATCCCACGAGTCGTCGGAGCTGCTGGCAATCAAGCGTCCCGGCCAACCGTTCGTGGCGTTCCCAGTGCCCGAGCATCAGTTGCAGGCGATGGGGCATTACACCGCCAGTGTCGCGGTGCACAGCGAATTGCGCCTGGTGGCCTTGACCGCGCCCCGGGGCAACCGTTTTTTCATCTGGGATCTGGACAGCGGCGAAGTGCGCCTGGATGCGCCTCTTCCCGATTGCGCCGGGGTCGGTGCCGTGGCTGATGGTTTTGTCGTGACCTCGGGCCAGGGCCGCTGCCGCTACTACGATTGCCGCCAGACCAACCTTGTTGCAAAACCCCTTGAGCTGCCGGCGGGGCTCTGGGACAACCACCTGCACCTTATCTAAACACCGTCCTGTGTAGCAGCTGGCGCAGCCTGCGTCCGGCTGCGCAGCAGTCGTCGTTCCGGACACCCGGTTGCACCTGACACACCGAGGTGCATGGTTTTACGGCGGCTACGCCGCCGAACGCTGGCTTCGCCAGCTGCTACAGGGATAGTCCTGTGAGATGTGTCAGCTGGAATCCCCCGCGCTCTCGGGGTAATGTGCCTCTCTGTCTCACCTGATTCTCTCCAAGGAACTGGAAATATGCTGCGTCGCCGCATGCTGATCATGTTGGGTGTTGTTTTACTGATCGTGCTGGTCCTGGCCGGTTATAAAGCCTTCTCCATCTACACGATGATTCAAGGTTTCTCTGCGCCAAAACCGCCGATCAGTGTCGCTGTGGCCACGGCTGCCGAACGTCCGTGGCAAACCCGCCTGCCCACCGTCGGCACGCTCAAGGCCTTGCAAGGCGTGGATCTCAGCCTGGAGACCGACGGCACCGTCATCGATTTGCAATTCGAGTCAGGGCAGAAGGTCAAGGCCGGTCAACCCCTCCTGCGACTCGACAGTGCCGTGGAAAGTGCCTTGCTGGAAACGGCACTGGCCGACCTCGGGCTGGCCCAGCTCGATTACGGTCGTGGTAGCCAACTGGTCGGCAGCCAGGCCATTTCCAAAGGTGAATTCGACCGACTCTCGGCCGTGCAGAAAAAGAGCAGGGCCACGGTCAATCAACTCAGGGCTGCGCTCGGCAAGAAAAGCATCCTGGCGCCGTTCAGCGGGACCATCGGCATTCGGCAGGTGGACGTCGGTGACTATGTCGCCACCGGCAC
>NZ_JBFUKU010000443.1:0-3173 GCF_056400685.1 Pseudomonas sp. P5_A12
ATCATGTTCTTCACGTAGTCAGCGTGACCTGGGCAGTCAACGTGAGCGTAGTGACGAATCTTCGAGTTGTACTCGACGTGTGCGGTGTTGATGGTGATACCACGAGCTTTTTCTTCTGGTGCGCTGTCGATTTTATCGAAATCAACGATAGCCGAACCGAAAACCTCGGAGCAAACACGAGTCAGAGCAGCAGTCAGAGTGGTTTTACCATGGTCAACGTGACCAATAGTACCAACGTTGACGTGCGGCAGCGAACGATCGAACTTTTCCTTAGCCATCGAAACAACCCCCAACAGAAGAATTGAACAAACAATATCAACCATTAAAACAAAGGCAGATATTTTCATATCTGCCTTGTTATATGGAGCTCTTGAGCGGATTTGAACCGCTGACCTCACCCTTACCAAGGGTGTGCTCTACCAACTGAGCTACAAGAGCGTAACACTTTGCAGGACCTGCAAACTTGGAGCGGGTAGCGGGAATCGAACCCGCATCATCAGCTTGGAAGGCTGAGGTTCTACCACTAAACTATACCCGCGGAGCTTGCAGCTCTCGCTAAAAATGGTGGAGGGGGAAGGATTCGAACCTTCGAAGTCGTAGACGTCAGATTTACAGTCTGATCCCTTTGGCCGCTCGGGAACCCCTCCTAAGCGAGCCGGCATTCTACATCATGCCAGCCTTCTGTCAAGCATTTTTCTCATTAAAAACCTGAGCTTAGCTGCGTTGACATCGCTTTCGCACCGTTGACTGTTAAAGGTCTTCACTGCGAAGCGGGCGCCATTCTATTCAAACTATTCAGCCGGCGCAACCCCCTCGCACGGCATTATTTTATGTTTTAACTCATTGAATTCTTTAGAAAGGTTCATCAGCTGCAAATCATCCAGCAAACGCTGGCTTTCGGGCGCTACGCGCAGCCAATAACCCGATGATTCGGGGGTGGCTTTCGGCAGAGACTGAAACTTGACTCCGATCTCACCGAGTCGTCGCCCAGCCGCCAAAGCGGACTCCTGACGGACAAAGCCCCCCAAATAGAGACAGCCATTTCCCGCAACTGCGGACCTTCCCTTGTCACGGCTCGCATCAGCTGCCTCGCTGAGCAAGCGAATATCCTGTTGCGCCCCCCGGTACAAGCTCAAAGGCGTTACATCTTTCGCCCGTAGCGGGGCCTCTTGTTGATGCCAAATGTAATAAAAGACGTTGAGAACGAGCAGCAACAGAAACAACCAACGCATAAAAACCTCAGGACAATGGACACGCCATCGCTAAACCCACAAAAATCAGATCTGGAACCAGCCTGGCCTCAGGCACGATCCCGGAGACCAGAGTCGCATCCCCCCCAGTGAGGAATACAGCAAAGTCATTCCCCCAATAACTACGCGCCAGCTCCAACTGAGTCAGGACAAACCCTCTCAACATAAGAGAGCATCCGCGCTCAACTGCTTCGACGGTTGTACGACCAGGAGCGAGACTCTCCAGAGCGCGCTCGGCAGCCAGATCACCGTATCGGATTCTGCGGGTATGGGTTCGCAGCTGGTTGCGCATCAACGGCATTCCAGGGCAAATAAAGCCGCCAAGGTGCTCCCCATCCTGCGCAATGAAGTCAGCAGTCACCGCCGTACCAAAATCAAGCACCAGACACGCACCAGAAGCCAGATGGTACCCTCCGAGCATCGCAAGCCAGCGATCGAGCCCCAGCCGCTCAAACTCGGTGTATCCGTTGCGCACTCCAGCCATTTCGCGAGCAGGTGTCGCACATACCACGGCCACACCGAAAGCTTGCGTCAATATAGAGGTTAAAGCGGCAGTTTCTTCGGCTGTTCTGACGCTAACCAACCGACAATGCTTGAGAGCGAGCCCACCAAGCCCGCTCAACCCCTCCAACAAAGCGTCATCCGAATCAACCACGCCCTCGCTAAACACCCGCCTGAGATCAGCACAGAGCACACGCCACTTGATAAAACTATTTCCACAGTCGAGCTCAAGAATCATCGCGCAACCTCAGACTGAGCTCACCGCCACTAAAGACTTTTTCAACGCCATTCACTTTCAAGCGCAAAGCCCCCTGACTGTCGATACCCAATACCTCACCATCTACGTGGCTTACGCCGGCAATCAGAGACACTGCCCGCCCCTGCCATAGGTGGTGGTGCTCCCACTCTGACTGGATCGACGAAAATCCGTCGAGCTGGTGCCGAGCAAGGTATACCTGGAGCATCGAGCCCAACTCCGAAACCAGGCAATTGCGATCAAACACCTTGCCCGACTCCAGACGCATTGACGTCCACAATTGATCAACCTCATCCGCAATCTGCATGTTGACGTTAATCCCAACACCCAACACCACGTGACATACATCCGCCGGATCACCCACCAACTCAAGCAATATCCCGGCGATCTTTTTCTGCCCCACCAAAACATCGTTGGGCCATTTTAATCCGACCCCTGGAACACCGAGCGCTCGCAAGGCCTGCATGACCGCAAGACCGACAACAAGGCTCAACCCTTCCAGTTGCCGCATTCCRCCGTCAATACGCAATACCAGACTGTAATAGATGTTTTCCGCAAAAGGACTGACCCATTTGCGGCCACGCCGCCCGCGGCCAGCCGTCTGACGCTCGGCAAGTACCAAAAATGGCGCAGCTTGGCCACGCTCAATAGCCCGCAAGGCCTCAGCGTTAGTGGAGTCTATTGAATCGAAGATCAAAATTGGCCAGTCACACGTGGGCGCGTTGTTTTTTATGGCGACAGGATCAAGCAACGTCAGCGGTGCCGCCAGCTGATATCCGCGACCGCGCACCTTATGAATTGACAAGCCGAGCTCAGCCTCTAAATGCTGAAGCTGCTTCCACACCGCACTACGACTGACACCCAGGGCCGCACCGAGGGCTTGGCCCGAATGGAACCGTCCATCCTTAAGAAGCTTTAACAACGTCAGCATGCAGGTCTCGCCTCACAATGAGGCCCGCATGATAGCCATGCCCCGAGCCGTTGCATAGACACCCGACAAGACGGATTTCCTGCGGACAAAACAAAACCCCTACCTGCATACGCAGATAGGGGTTTCGGAATTTAAACTTGACGATGACCTACTCTCACATGGGGAAACCCCACACTACCATCGGCGATGCATCGTTTCACTGCTGAGTTCGGGWTGGGATCAGGTGGTTCCAATG
>NZ_JBFUKU010000444.1:0-3169 GCF_056400685.1 Pseudomonas sp. P5_A12
AAGCTGCTCTGTGTGGGCATGGGGTTACTCGTCCTGGCGGATCTGGTACTTGCTCAATCCAGCACGTTCATCACGATGATGCTGGGTGTAGCGTTGTGGGGGCTTCATATGGGATTTAGCCAAGGTATTCTTGCCTCGCTGGTCGCTGATAAAGCACCCTCAGAACTCAAGGGAACCGCCTTCGGCATGTTCAATCTGGTCAGTGGTGTATGCATGCTGATCGCCAGCGTTCTTGCGGGCGGGCTATGGCAGACCGTTGGGCCAGACAGCACGTTCCTCGCGGGGGCATTACTTGCCGCAACGGCTCTGCTCTTACTTTTGTTGAAGCAGCAGTAAGACCAGAGCGGTTGGGGCAAGCAATGCCTGCGCGATTCGCGGCCCCTGCAGCTGCGATCACAGAAGGATTCGGTTAGCTCTGGATTTGGGTTCAACCTTTCACACTGCTATGCATTGATTCGCTCTGCGCATCAATGCATGCCAACAATGCACTTATCAAATCAGTCTGTCTGCGCCACCATTCTCCCCAATAAGAACCGTGCAGCGCGTCCAGGCGGTGCACGTCATAAAAGCGGTGGAGTACAGGTCAATGACAACATCAATCCCTTCCGGGCGCTCACGCGCCAGTGCAATTTTCCGGGTCACCTCGGGTAATTTCCTTGAACAGTTCGACTTCTTCCTTTTCGGCTTTTATGCCACGCAGATTGCGGCCGTGTTCTTCCCGGCCAGCAGTGAATTTGCCTCCCTGATGATGACCTTTGCGGTGTTCGGTGCTGGCTTTCTGATGCGTCCATTGGGCGCGGTGGTGCTGGGTGCTTACATCGATGATGTAGGTCGGCGCAAAGGCTTGATCGTGACGCTGTCGATCATGGCCAGCGGCACGATCCTGATTGTGTTAGTGCCAGGTTACGAAACCATCGGATTGTTTGCCCCAGCCATCGTGCTGATCGGTCGATTGCTGCAAGGCTTCTCGGCCGGTGCGGAAATGGGTGGTGTCTCGGTCTACCTCTCAGAAATTGCCACGCCCGGCAACAAGGGCTTTTTCACTAGTTGGCAATCGGCCAGCCAACAAGTCGCGATCGTCGTCGCAGCAGCATTGGGCTACGGACTGAACCAGTGGATGGCGCCTGCGATGATTGCCGATTGGGGCTGGCGAATTCCGTTTTTCGTCGGCTGCATGATCGTCCCGTTCATCTTTTTCCTGCGTCGCAATCTGGAAGAAACCGAGGAATTCGCCGCGCGCAAGCACCGGCCGAGTATGGGCGATGTGTTCCGTACCCTCGCGCAGAACTGGGTGATCGTATTTGCCGGGATGATGATGGTCGCACTGACCACCACCGCGTTCTACTTGATCACCGTGTACGCGCCAACATTCGGCAAAACCGTGCTGCATCTGAGCACATCCGACGCGTTATTGGTGACGCTGTTGGTGGGTGTTTCGAACTTCTTCTGGTTACCCATTGGCGGTGCATTGTCTGACCGAATCGGTCGGCGTCCGGTTCTGATCGCCATGGCGCTGCTGACCCTCGCCACCGCGTATCCGGCGCTGACGTACCTGGTGAACGCGCCGAGCTTCGTCAACATGCTGTTGGTCTTGCTGTGGTTGTCGTTCATTTACGGTTTGTACAACGGCGCGATGATTGCGGCGCTCACGGAGATCATGCCGGTCGAAGTCCGCGTCGCCGGTTTCTCGCTGGCGTACAGCCTGGCAACAGCGGTGTTTGGCGGTTTCACACCGGCGATGTCGACCTTCCTGATTCAGTACACCGGCGACAAGGCAGCACCAGGCTATTGGATGAGTTTCGCGGCGCTCTGTGCCCTGTGCGCGACGCTCTATCTCTATCGCCGTGCAACCGGTCGCTTGCAACCAGCGATCTCTTGATCCCGCCAGTTTTCGAGAAACCATTATGAAACAGCTATTCAATCTTGCCGCCTTTGCCTTGTTGACCAGCCTCGGTCTGAGCACCACAGTCCACGCGGAAGAAATCCGAGTGATGACATCCGGTGGTTTCACCGCTGCCTACAAAATCCTCGGCCCTAAATTTGCCGCGTCTACCGGCAACACGCTCGACACCGCCCTTGGCCCGTCGATGGGCAAAGCGCCGGAAGCTATTCCCAACCGTCTTGCTCGCGGAGAAAAGGCTGACGTGGTGATCATGGTCGGTTATGCCCTCGATGAGTTGATCAAACAGGGCAAAGTCGATCCCGCCTCACGGGTAGAACTGGCGGATTCGCGGATCGGTCTCGTGGTGCGCGAAGGTGCACCGAAACCGGACATCAGTACCGTCGATGCATTGAAAAAGACATTACTGAATGCGGAGTCTGTCGCCTATTCAGACAGCGCAAGCGGCGTATACATCGAAAATCAACTGTTTACGCGCCTGGGCATAGAAGACCAGCTCAAACCTAAATCGAAAATGATCCCGAAGATTCCCGTGGGTTCGGTGGTCGCCACCGGTGACTACCAACTGGGCTTTCAGCAGGTCAGCGAATTGCTGCCAGTGCCGGGCGTGAGTTTTGTGGCAAAGATTCCGGAGTCGGTGCAGTCGGTGACGCGTTTCGCTGCCGCAATTCCCGTGGGCGCACAACACCCTGCGCAAGCCAGGGCGTTGTTGGAATACCTGGCGTCCTCGGACGCACAAACGGACGTAAAGGCCACCGGCCTGGATTCGGTCAGTCGCTGATCTGAACTTTCATTTCCACCACCAAGCGCTCCAACTCCAGCGCCGCCGGGGTCAATGTACGACCTCGGCGTTTGATCAGACCGACACTGCGCATCACCTGCGGATCGGTCAGCGGCACTCGCGTCAATATCGGATGATCCGCTGCCGGCATCGCCATCAGCGGCACCGCCGCTACCCCCAGCCCAGCCTCCACCAAACCGATCATCGTCGTCACATGCCGGGTTTCACAGATGCTCTGGCGTTGCGGGACGATGCCGGTCAGCGCCTGATCAAGCAGAAAGCGATTACCCGACGTCTTGTCTAGCGAGATGTAGTCCTGCTGATAGAACTCGTCCCAGCTCACACTGTGGCGACCTGCCAACGGGTGATCACGCCGGCACGCGACAACATAACTTTCCTGCACCAGCGGCTCGAACTCGACTTCGGTCTCCAGCGTGCCTATGAAGCTCAAGCCGAAATCCGCTTCGCCATTGACCACTGCACTGAGT
>NZ_JBFUKU010000445.1:0-3152 GCF_056400685.1 Pseudomonas sp. P5_A12
CCATCAGCCCGACCTCGATGCTCCGTGCATGGCGCTCTACACCTCGGGCACGACAGGGCATCCCAAAGGCGTGCTGCTTAGTCAGGCCAACCTCGCGCACTTCACAGCGTGGTACGCCGACTACGTGCAGCTCACCGAACAGAGTCGAGTGTTGCAGTTTTCGTCATTGAGTTTTGACTCGTCGCTGATCGACATTTTCCCGACCCTGCTTCAGGGCGCCGAGCTGATCGTACCCAGTGAAGATCAACGTCGCGATCCCTTGCAACTGGTCGATCTGATCCGCCAGCACCAACTGAGCCACGCGTTTTTGCCACCGGCACTGTTGAGCATACTGCCGCTGGAGCAGTTGCAGGGTCTGGATCACGTGATGACCGGCGGCGACGTTTGCGAGCCCTACGTGATCGAGCAACTGACTCGCCAAGGCAAGCTTTACAACCTGTACGGCCCGACCGAAGCCACGGTGTTGATTACCGCGCGACAGTTGCGTCCCGGCGACAGCAATCGAACCCTCGGCGCACCGATTGCCAACAGCCAGGTGCTGATTCTCGATGAAGACTTTCAACCGGTGGCCGAACAGTCCGTCGGTGAGTTGTACATCGTCGGACCAGGGGTGTGCCTGGGGTATTTGAACAATCAACAGCAGACCGCCGAGCGCTATCTGAACCTGAGTTTTCCAAGCGGCCAAAGCCTGCGCGCCTACCGGACCGGCGACATGGCGAAGTGGACCCGCGACGGCGTCGAGCTGTGTGGGCGGCGGGATAATCAGGTAAAGATTCGCGGCTTTCGGGTTGAACCGGAGGAGATTGAACGCTGCCTGCGTGACAGCCAGTTGTATCGCCAGATAGCGGTGGTCATCGACAGTCAGCGGCGCATCCTGGCCTTCCTCGCGCAGCCTCAGGAAGACCGGCCCGGAACCGCTCGCGAAGCCTTGAAGGCTCACGCGCTGCAGTTTTTACCGGACTACATGCAGCCGGTTGTCTGGACCGAACTGCAAAGCATGCCCTTTGCCAGCAATGGCAAAGTCGACCGCAATGCACTGCTTGCAATGCCCGTCAGCGTCCTGGAAAACACTACTCGGCGTTTACCTTCCAGTGCCGATGAGGCACTGCTGCTAGAGATTTGGGCGGAGTTACTGGAGCTGCCGGCCAGCGACATTTCTACCGACGAAAGCTTCTTCAATCTGGGCGGTCACTCGATCCTGTTGTCGCGCATGTTGCTGCGATTGCGGGAGGAGTTTGGTCGCAGTATCTCGATCAACCGCTTCATCGAGTTACCGACGATTGCCAAGTTGGCGACCTTGGTGCGCGGCTCCGGCACCGAAGAAGTGTTGAGTGAAAAGGCCTTGGCCGATGCCTTTCGTGAGCTGGACATTCAGCCGTTGCCCATCAGCCAAATGGGTGATGTGCACAAGGTGATCGTGACCGGTGCCAACAGTTTTGTCGGCGTGCACATCGTCGAGGCGCTGCTGGGTTGGGGGGCCACTGAAGTTGCATGCCTGGTGCGCGATGGTGGTGGTGGGCAATCGGCGGCTGAGCGCTTTGCTCATGCACTGCGCGAGAACCGTCTGGAGCATCTCGACCTGAGCCGGGTGCGGGTTTATGCAGCAGACATCACCCGTTCGTCTCTGGGACTTTCCGATGAAGTTTATGAGCGCCTCGATCGAGAGTTCGGCGCACTGGTGCACAACGCTGCCAACGTCAATCACGTACTCGATTATGAGTCACTGGCGCGGGATAACGTCGAACCGCTTTTCGAATGCCTGAGGTTGTGTGAGGGGCGCAGCAAGAAGGTCTTCAACTTCGTCTCAACGCTCTCGGCGTCCAGCACGATGACCGCCGATGGCCGGGTGCTGGAATTGCCCGCCGCCCAGACACCGCCGATCTACATCAAGAACGGCTACAACCTCTCCAAGTGGGTCGGCGAACGCATTCTTGAGCGAGCTCGCGAGCTTGGGGTGCGGGTCAATCTTTATCGCCCCGGCAACATCAGTTTCAACAGCCTCACGGGTGTTTGTCAGCCCCACAAAAACCGTTTGATGCTGATGCTCAAAGGCTCGATCCAGCTCGGCCAGGTGCCGKAGTTCGCGCTGAATTTCGACCTGATGCCGGTGGACTTTCTCGCCCGGTTCATCGCCTTCCATGCCAGCCGCTATCAGCCTGAAAAAGCGGTGTTCAACCTGCACAACCCCAAGCCTCTGAGCTGGGATGACTATGTGGCGTCCTTTCGCGAGGCAGGGCGGGAATTCTCCATGGTCAGCGTTGCTGAATGGCAACAGCAACTGGACCGCGTTGACAGTAACAACGCGCTGTTCGGTGTACTCGGTTTTTACCTCAACGGCTTCGAGGAAGACATCGGCGATATCTCGATGATCGGCCACGACAACGCCCTGGCCGGCGTGCGACAGATGGGCACGCACTACCCGGAAAAAACCCCGGCGCTGCTGCGTCGTGGCTGCAACTACCTGAAAGAAATCAACTTCAWCTGATTCAACCCAAACGGAGCAAAACCATGAGCACTCTGCAACCCGATACCCTGATCAAAAACCCTCAAGGCTGCCACGTGGTGTCGTCTGTGGAAGTACCGGCCAAGGCGGCGGAAGTCTGGGCAATCGTCGGYAACTTCGCCGGCTTCGATCAATTCATTCCAGCGCTGTCGCACATCGAAATGACGGGCGAAGGTGTGTCGTCCTTGCGCAAAAAATTCTTCAAGGACGGCAACCTGGTGGTCGAGCAACTCAACTCGCGGGATGACAATGCGTTGAACATGACTTGGACCACGATCTACAACACGTTGGGCGTGGCCAATTTGTGGGCGGCGATGAGCGTTGAGCCGCGGGGGGCGGGAAGGTCCTATGCAACCTGGACCATCATCGCCGAACCGGCACAGGGTGGTGCTGAGGCCCTGCTAGGGTTCAAGGAGTTTGTGCAGGGGTTTGCCGATGATGCGATGAACAATGTGTTGAAGCTGTTTGCGTAGCCTAAAACGACAAAACCCCTGTCTGCGTTAGCAGACAGGGGTTTCGGAATTTAATCTTGACGATGACCTACTCTCACATGGGGAAACCCCACACTACCATCGGCGATGCATCGTTTCACTGCTGAGTTCGGGATGGGATCAGGTGGTTCCAATGCTCTATGGTCGTCAAGAAATTC
>NZ_JBFUKU010000446.1:0-3152 GCF_056400685.1 Pseudomonas sp. P5_A12
ACTAACGGGGGCACCGCCCAATGAGCTACAGCAAGATTCCGGCTGGCAAAGACCTGCCGAACGACATCTACGTCGCGATCGAGATTCCGGCCAACCACGCGCCGATCAAATACGAAATCGACAAAGACAGCGATTGCCTGTTCGTTGACCGTTTCATGGCCACCCCGATGTTCTACCCGGCCAACTACGGTTACATCCCGAACACCCTGGCTGACGACGGTGATCCCCTCGACGTGCTGGTTGTAACCCCTTACCCGGTTGCTCCAGGCTCGGTCATCCGCGCACGTCCGGTCGGCATCCTGAACATGACCGACGACGGCGGCGGCGATGCCAAAGTCATCGCAGTCCCACACGACAAGCTGTCCCAGCTGTACGTCGACGTGAAGGAATACACCGACCTGCCTCCACTGCTGATCCAGCAGATCGAGCACTTCTTCGCGAACTACAAAGATCTCGAAAAAGGCAAATGGGTGAAGATCGAAGGCTGGGCCGGCGCAGATGCCGCCCGCGAAGCGATCACCAAGTCGGCTGCTGCCTATAAAGGCTAAGACGCCAGTGGCCACGCGCCATTGACGCCTTGAAAAAACCCCGGTCGATCCGGGGTTTTTTGTGGGCGCTGACAAAGCGTCTTAAACAGCGTGTTTAGCTTTCAGTCGCTGCGGTTTTTTTCTGTTTAATTTGTTCCAAATACGTCTTACATCCAGTCGTAAATTTCCCTCGAAATTTGAACGGTTCGTTTATTCAAAGCCCCGCCCTGCGCCCGTAGACTCGTGTTTATGAAAAAGAACACTAGCGGCCCACGGTTCAAAGCACTCCTCGAAAAAGCGAACATCACGACGACAGGATTTGCCGCTTTTTTCGACACGGAAGCACAAAACATCCACAACTGGTACACCCGCGGTGTGCCCGCTTACCGCATGGAAGAGGTCGCCAGATTACTCTCGGTAAACAGCCATTGGCTCAAAACCGGCGAAGGCCCGGAAGACGCCAAACACCTGCACCTGCTCGACGAGTCTGGCCACACCTTCGACACCCAGGCGATTCGTGGCATCTACACGGTCATCGAGCCGACGGATGTCGAACTGCCCCTCTACAAAGAAATGCCCATCGCCCCGGGATCCCACAAAACCCACATCGTGGAAGACACCGGCCAATTCATCCGCCTGCCCAAAAGCCATCTCGACTCCCTGGAAATCAACCATGCGGATGTGTTCTGCGTTCACATGCTCGGCAACGGCATGGGCGCGAGGATTGAAGATGGCTCCACACTGGCCATCGACCGTGGGCTGACCACGGTGATTGATGGGGAGATCTACGCCATCGATCTTGACGGGATGCTGCGAATCAAATACCTGCACCGGATGCCGGGCAATGCTCTGCGGTTGCGCAGCTACAACAAAACCGAGCACCCGGACGAGATCCTCAGTGCCGAGCAGATCGAGAAGCAGAACATCAGGGTGTTGGGGTGGGTGTTTTGGTGGTCGACGCTTAACAAACGCCGGCCGTCGGTGCCGTTTTTGTAACACCGCGCAGCACACCACACTGGGAATTTCCCAAAAAAATCAGTATGCTGCGCCCCACATTTGCGCATCGACCCGCCCCGCGGCTCAGATCGCACCGACAAGGCAGATGATTTTCTCGCCGAGTCCCACAGCCGGACGCAAGATCCGGGTGTACGTTTTGAAGGCTGGCGCGGTTTACCAAAAATGATCCAAGCCAGTCCCCGAGAAGCCGGCCACAAGCCGGCTTTTTAATGCCTGAAATTCATGTAATTACTGACCTCGCACGAAGCACCTGATCCCGCCCCACACCTCACGAAATCCCCATCACCATTTCACCGAACCGCTTGCGCAATATCCCCGCAAAAAATATCGACGCTTCCATCCTCGGGAGTCGTACGCACGAGGATGGAGTATTTTCCGGACAACAGGTCTGGAAGCGGAATTGGCGCACTTCGGTAAAACGTCCAACCGGATTCAGCAGCGCGTTGAGTAGTAATCCTGTCGTTCATGTCGTAGGCCACCGACCCAGGCTGTTGGCAACTGCCTTTAATGACAAAGGTGAAGATGCGCAATGGCAGGGTGGCGCCCTCTGGAACGCCGGTGAGATAGAAGTCGAAATTGGTTTCACCATCCACTGCGTTCAACGTCGCACTGGCGATCTGGCCGGCATTCTTTTGGGTGGCTTTCAAAGGAACGCTGATCGTTTGGTTGGAAGAGTTGGTGCAGCCTAAGAGACTTGCGGTGACCAATAGAGCTGTCAGTGGAGTGCTGTAATTCATTGGCAACCTCTGTCGGTGGAAGAAGTGCTTGGGAAAATGTGGGTATCGCTCATTAACATCGTGCTGCACTACCCCGCCACGTTATGGAGCAGCACCCCATACGATTGCAGAAATTCCACCGTGCCGTGGAATATCAAGCCAACCCCCATGGCAGAGACGAAGAAACCGACTATTCGTGTGGCGGCATCGATACCTTGCGGGCCGATTTTCTTGAGGATGACTTGAGCGTAGGCCAGTGACAAATAGGTGGTGAACATGACGGCGCAGAGGGCCAGCGACACCACGGCAAACGATATCACCACCCGATCGGCCTCCTTGATGGTGCTGGTCAGTCCGATCACGGTGGCAATCGCCCCGGGGCCAAACATGATTGGCATGGCCATGGGGATGAAGGACACATCCTGATTGGTGTCGTGGCCGGAGGGAATCAGGGTGCTGTCGGGCGAGGGCGCGAATAGTTCAAAACCGATACGCATCAGAATTATCCCGCCAACCACTCGAATCATACTCAGTGGCACTTCGAACAGACGCAGTAGCAGGTTGCCGAAAATCAGGAAAAAGAACATCAGCAGCAATGCATAGATGCAGGCTTTACGTGCCACCCGGCGGAGCTCGGCATTGTCCTTGCCTTGCAACAAACCAAGGAACACGGGAATCGCCTCCAGGGGATTGATGATGGCCAGTAACGTGGTGAACATACCGATAAACAACGTGAAATATGAGTTCATGGCGCTCCCTTGATAACAGACCGTTTTACATCACCATAGCGGATGGGAAGCGATGAGCTCGTCAGGGACTTGCTCTACCGCCGGGACTGGCAACGTTGAACTCCATCGCCACTAACCGATCGCTGAGGTGCGTGGCGTCCAGA
>NZ_JBFUKU010000447.1:0-3122 GCF_056400685.1 Pseudomonas sp. P5_A12
CCCGTGGACGGTCTGGAGCGAGTTGCCGTATTAGCCCCTCAGCGCGACGGTCAATGGCTGCAAGTGGTTGCTGCGAGCAAAAATGATTACCTGTTCAACTGGCGACTTCAGGCGGCCTTCTCCGTCATTGCGTTTGCCGGCCTGTGTGTCCTGCAGTGGCTGCTGGTGGGGTTTTTCCGCCAGAAATACCAGCAGCGCAAGCTACTGGATCTGGTCCTCGACACCGTGGACGCCTACGTGTATTTCAAGTCCAGCGAGCGACGCTTCCTCTACGTCAACGCGAAGACTGCCGCCCTGTTCGGCTTGCCTGCCGAACAGATCGTCGGCCGCCTGGACCGCGAACTCATGCCGCCGGATTTCGCCGATGCTTACTGGGTCATGGATCAGAAAGTATTCGCCTCGGGTGAGAAGCAAAGTGGTCAGGAGGTTCTCAGAATCTCAGAGGGAGAAACCCGTTACTACGCGTCGATCAAGGTGCCGGTGCATCTGCAAGGCCAACCGCCGGCCCTGATCGGTTTTTCGACTGACGTGACCGAGTTGCATGAACTAACTGTCGCCCGAGAAGCCGCCGAAAAGAAACTGGCTGCACACAACCACTACCTGTGGCTCAACAACCAGGTGCTGGAGCAACTGGGCCAGAATGCCTCGTTGCCTGAGGTGTTGAACACCATGCTACGCATCATCGATGACTATCGCCCCGGTACGCTGGGCACCGTGTTTCTGCTGGCTGACAATGGCAAGGCGCTGGTCGGCTGTGCCGCACCCAATTTGCCTGAGGCATGGTTGAGTGCCACGGCGTTGATATCGATTGAGGATATGAGTGGGTCTGCTGCGACGGCTGTTCATCGTGGAGAAACGGTCATTGTTGAGGATATCGCCAGCCATCCCTACTGGGCAGCTCCTGATTTTGCCGCTATTCGTAACACGGCGCTCGGTATCGGTCTGCGTGCGGCTTGGTCCCAGCCGATCAAAAGCAGTGAGGGCAAGATTCTCGGTGTCTTCAACCTGTACCAGCGTGAACCCGCCGCACCGGATGCCGATGATCTCGCCCTACTGGTGGATTACGCCAAACTCGCGCAGATGGTCATCGAGCGTGCGCGCCTGGCCGAGGCCCTGCAGGAAAGCCAGGCCCTGTATCGCCTGATTGCGGAAAACAGCAACGATGCGATCTGGGTGATGCAATATCCGGACTTGACCTATAGCTTCATGAGTCCCTCGATTGAACGGCTGTACGGCTGGACGCCGGAAGAATTCTCCGGTCAGCCACCAGGCGAACTGATGTCTGCGCAGGAGTTACGCAGGTGGAGCGATACGGTGGAGGAACATGTCCGACGTGTTCGCGAAGGCGACCTGACGGCCTGTTTCATCGGACACGAGCTGGAAGTCCGGAATAAGGATGGCCATCGCGTCCAAGTCGAGTCGGTAGCCAATATCATGCTGGACAGCTTATCCAGACCAACCCACATTGTTGGCAGTTCCCGGGACATCACCCGGCGCAAGGCCGCTGAGGACAGCATCCGGAAAATGGCGTTTTTCGACCAACTGACCGGTTTGCCCAACCGCCGAATGATGGAAGACCGGCTGGATCAGATGCTCGCACTGGCGAAACGTGAACAGCGCAAAATGTCGCTGCTCTTTGTGGATCTGGACAGGTTCAAAGCAGTCAATGACCAGCACGGGCATGGCGCTGGAGACTGGTTGTTGAAGCAGGTCGCATCACGTATGAATTCTGTACTGCGCACCTCCGATACCGCCTCACGCGTCGGCGGCGATGAATTTGTCATCCTGCTGCCCGATGCCCGGACAACAGAAGATGCCGTCCAGGTCGCGGAAAAGATTCGTTGCGCCCTGGAACAGCCCTTTGTGATGGATAACGGCGTAGAACTGGATATTTCGTCGAGTATCGGCGTGGTGATGTATCCCGACCAGGCGGACAATGTGCACGACATACTGCACTTCGGCGACGAAGCCATGTACCGCGCCAAAAAGGGCGGCAGAAACGCGGTGAAGGTGTTTGACGCGCTCGCACAGCCAGGCGGACAACATATGGTGCACCTGCAGTGGCGTGATGAGTACGCCAGCGGCAACGACGATATTGATGACGAGCACCAGGAACTGTTCCGGCTGGYCAATGACCTGTTCCGCCTGTATACAGGGCCCGCTCACCAGCATTGCGATGCCGGGCAGATGCAGGCATTGGATCGGTTGCTTGAGCACGTACGCTACCATTTTGCTCATGAGGAACAGATTCTGGCGGCATGCGACCACGATGCACTGGCTGTGCACAAAGTCCAGCATGCGACGATCCTGGAGCAGGCTCAACGGCTGCAGGGGCAGGCCGAGAGCGGGGAAGTTACCTTGGGCGAGCTGGTTCAATTCGTCGTTGTCGAGATCATTGGCGAGCATTTTTCGACAGAAATACGCAAGCCATGCCCTCTTGACTTCCAAGTGTGAAAACGAGGCGCGATGGGGCCAGCGATAGGTTTTAAGGCTTTTGCGGGTCGCTTCTGCTGCCCTTTCGCACCAGGCCACGGACCAAAAGCGCGCTGTCCGGACCCATCGCGCACGGATTTTCATCCGTCGGCAATTTGTCATACTCGGTATTTCTTCTATGCAGATAGTTGTCAGCCCAATGCGTTTTAAATGAGGCTGCACCTGTGTTTCAACGTCTGCTGTGTTCACTGTCCGTTTTGAGTCTGTCTATCGCCGCTGCCCAAGCTGCCGGGAACACCCCCCTCGACACCCCGCGTTTACGGAGCATCGACAATTTCCGCGATGTCGCCGGCACCACCACCGCGTATTCCACGGCCAATGACGGCACGATGCGTAGCGGCGTGTTCTACCGCTCCAATGCGCTGACCCCGTCGGCGGCGGATCTGGGCACCTTGAATAGCCTCGGCATCAAGGCCGTGTACGACTTGCGCAACCCGAGCGAAATCGCCGGTACACCTGACACCTTGCCCGACGGTGCGCGCTATTTGAATATCGACATTCTTGGCCCGTCCGGTTCACTCCCCACGGGCTCACTCGATAGTGCCGCCGACGCCATCGCCATGATGGAGGGCATCAACCGGTCATTCGTCAGTGATGCTGGGGTGCGCGGTCAGTTCACCACGCTGTTC
>NZ_JBFUKU010000448.1:0-3120 GCF_056400685.1 Pseudomonas sp. P5_A12
GCCATAACGATTGAGACGACTTTGAACATCGCATCGGAAATACCCTGAACCACCGCGACGACTGGCGCGCTTTTCTCTCTAGGTAGCGAGTTCAATGCCATGCCGAACAGGACAGCAAAGAACAGCACCGACAGCAGCTTCGCTTCCGACAACGCCAAAAAGACGTTGTCCGGGACGATGTTCTGCACAATCACGAGAGCGCCCTTCGAAGGCTCCATCGTGATAGACGCAGCGCTATGCGTAATGCCGGAAATATCAGTGCCTGTACCAGGCTCGAATACATTCGCGAAACAAAGACCCATCACAATCGCCAGGCCGGTGATCGCAAAAAAATACCCCAGCGACTTTATGCCCATGCGACCAAATGACTTGTTATCTCCGCCTCCTGCGATGCYAAGGATCATGCAACAGAACACGATCGGCACAACCACCATCTTCATCATCTTGATGAAGATATCGCCAAGCGGTTTCAGGATTTCTGCACTGACCCAAGATTGATACTGCGGATGGGTATTGAAATACCAACCGACGAGCACGCCAAGCAACAGCCCGGCAATGATTTGCCACACCAAGGGAATACGTTTCATGTCTAGCCTTCTTGTTGGAATGAAAGGACTGCGTTAACTGGCAGTTGCTAGATTCATGAGCTTCCAGCTCACTTGAGTTCAGATGGCACAACGCTGTTGTGCCAACACTTTCTTATTTTGCGAAGAGCTGGCTCATATCCTTGAACGCCTTGAATTCAAGGGCATTTCCACAAGGGTCAAACAAAAACATGGTGGCTTGCTCGCCGACTTGCCCTTTGAAACGAATGTAGGGTTCGATCACAAACTCCGTGCCGAAAGATTTCAAGCGCTCGGCCAGCGCCTCCCATTCTTCCCAGCCCAGGATGATGCCGAAGTGCGGAACAGGAACGTCGTGGCCGTCTACCGGGTTGCTATGGACGCTTTCCTGKGATGCGGTTTTTGGGTGTTCGTGAATAACCAGTTGGTGGCCATAAAAGTTGAAGTCGACCCACTGGTTGCTGGAACGACCTTCTTCCAGGCCGAACACTTCGCCGTAAAAGGTGCGTGCGCCAGCGAGGTTGTAAACGGGGATTGCGAGGTGGAAAGGCGAGAGGCTCATCAGAACTCCAATACGGTTTTTTTGTTTGTGAAGGACGGAGCATATGAATGCTGGCCGTTGGTTTTTAGCGACGCTTCCAGTTCCGCCGTCCCACCGACATAGGCTTATAGGTTCGGGCCGTTGCCGGGGGATAGGCACATCGTAGGGCGGTCTACCAAGCAAAAAAATCAATATATATTTCTTAGAAACACAATTAATATTTATGAATGATCAAAGAACTGAAAACACTCATCGCCGTTGCACGGGAAGGTACGTTTGCCGCTGCCGGGAATAAAATCGGCCTCACCCAAGCAGCGGTGAGCGCCCAGATTCAGCGTCTGGAGGCCGAGCTCGGCTTTGAGATATTCGACAGGAAGGGACGCTCAGCCCACCTAAACAGGATGGGCCATCAAATACTGCTGCAAGCGCAAGAGCTGCTTCGGCTTTACGACAATCTGGGCTCCACCACGGTCGGACTTCCTGCAAGCGTACTGGTGAACATCGGCGCTATCGCCTCCGTTCAGCGCTCCTATCTTCCAAATGCACTAGCCAAGTTTCACCAACAATGCCCGCAATGCCGTACCCGCGTAATCCCAGGGCTATCGATGGAGTTGGTGAATCTCGTGGATGCCGGCGAGATCGACATGGCGGCAATCATTCGCCCACCCTTCTCGCTCCAGAGCGATCTACGCTGGACGACCTTGGCGCTGGAGCCCTACCGGCTGATTGTTCCGCGCGACGTACCAGGAGAAGACTGGTCAGCACTACTTTCCAGCCAACCGTTCATTCGGTATGACCGATCGTCCTTCGGGGGCAGGCAGGTGGATCGCTTCCTGCGGCAGATGCATTTCACCTTGCGCGAGGTTTGTGAACTGGACGAACTAGAAGCCATCATCAAGCTTGTGGAAAATGGCGTTGGTGTGGCGCTGGTGCCCCAGACAGTAACCGATCAGGAATGGCCCGCTGGTGTACGAGTGCTAGACCTCGGGCAGCACACCTTCCATCGTGATATCGGGCTCGTACATCGGTCTCGGCAGAGTTTTACCGAGCCAGTACGAATTTTGGCCCAACTTATCAGTGACCAGGTAAAGACCGGTGCTGAATAAAATTTAGTAAGCAAAAAGGGCCCTCGAAGGGCCCTCTTGTGCTCAAACCAAAATCACTTGGTCAGCCAAGACTCGACAGTGTCGGAGCCGTGCTCTGCTTTCCATTCCTTCAAAGTCTTGTGATTGCCGCCTTTGGTTTCGACGACTTCGCCGGTGTGAGGGTTTTTGTAGACCTTCAGCTGGCGTGGCTTGCGAGTACTGGTCTTGGACTCGGCTGCTGGAGCGCGACGGCGAGATTGAGGATCCAGCAGGTTGATCACGTTAGGCAGGCTGTAACCGTACTCTGAGAGCAAAGCGCGCAGCTTCGTTTCGAATTCGATTTCTTTCTTCAGGCCCTCATCGCCTTTCAAGGCTTCAAGAGCTTGAAGCTGTTCGGCGAGGTGTTTTTCGAGTTGGCGGAATTCCGCGAGCTTGGACATAGTCGTTCTCTAGATAGTTAGTCACCTAACAATACACCAAAAACCACGATTTGACTTTAGAGTCAGGGAGGCCCGTGTATTACAGTCGAGATTCGCTGCCCTGATTTATTCGTCCTCCGCCAAGAGCGGCGAATTGAGGTCAACTTCAATCTGACCGACTAGCGAAATGATGCGAGCGACCAGGCGCGTATCCACATGCTGGATTCGCTCCGGATACGCATTCATGTCAGCAGCCAATAGTTCGAGAGTTCGGGATACGGAGAGATGAGCGTCCATCGGTTCAGTCAGCACCGGCGCGGTCTTGCTCTGAACGCGGTTCGCAGAAGTGATGATGGGGATACGAGGATCATTCATGACGCAACCTTATCTGCTGTTCGACGTCGCAGCAACAGCAGGAATTTCCGCCTATTTGGATGACGGCGTGTTGCTCCGATTCCTTTTTGATGTGAAAAATTATGGCTCAGCAATAATTATTGCTGAGCCATAATTTT
>NZ_JBFUKU010000449.1:0-3095 GCF_056400685.1 Pseudomonas sp. P5_A12
GTGTGAAGGTGCCGGGGCATGTGGATGCGGTATTGGCGGCTGCTCAGGCGCTGAACAAGGCCTGATTTTTTGGTGCCTGTTCYGACGCAATCGCGAGCAAGCTCGCTCCCACAGGTTTTGCACAATCCCTGTGGGACCGAGCTTGCTCGGGATGAGGCCCTCAGCCCCACCCTCTCATCCAGGCTAACAGTTAAAGCAGCGGAGCCACCTCCGGCTCCTTGCGCGGCCACGCATCCAGCACGGCTTTAAACAGCGTCGCCAGCGGAATCGCAAAGAACACACCCCAAAATCCCCACAACCCGCCAAACAACAGCACTGCGCAAATAATCGCAACCGGGTGCAGGTTGACCGCCTCCGAGAAGAGCAACGGCACCAGCACGTTGCCGTCCAGCGTCTGAATGATCCCGTAGACCGCCATCAAATAGATGAATTGATCGCTCCAGCCCCACTGGAACAGTGCAATCAGCATGACCGGCACGGTCACCACCACGGTGCCGACATAAGGCACCACCACCGACACGCCTACCAACAAGGCCAGCAGCGCCGCGTAGTTGAGGCCAAGAACGACAAAACCGATATAGGTCACACCACCGCAGATGAAAATCTCGATGACCTTGCCGCGAATGTAATTGGCGATCTGCCGGTTCATTTCGTGAGCGACTCGGGTGATCAGTGCCCGCTCACGGGGGAGGTAACCGCGCACCCACTGGCCGATCATTTCCCGATCTTTCAGAAAAAAGAACACCAGGATCGGCACCAGAACGAGGTAGATCATGATGTTCACCAGCAGCGGCAGACTCGACAGTGAGAACGTCAGCGCCCACTGGCCGAACTTGCCAACTTCGCCGCGCGCCACTTCGATGAACTGCAATACCTGTTCATCAGACACCATATGCGGGTAGCGCTCGGGCAACAGCAATAACAACGACTGCCATTTTGCGAGCATGCCGGGCAACTCGTTGAACAGCGTAAGCAACTGATGCCAGAGCAACGGCACCACGACAATCAAGAAGACCAGCAGCGCGCCCATGAACAACGTGAAGACCAGCGCCACCGCCACGCCGCCGGGCATACGCAAACGTTCGAGGGTGGCAACCAGGCCCTGCATGAGATACGCCAGCACCATCCCGGCCAATACCGGCGCGAGCATGCCGCCCAAAGTAAGTACGGCGGTAAATGCCAGAAACAGCAGCACGGCCAGTACCACAGCTTCTTCATCGGAAAAGTAGCGCTGAATCCAGTCGCGTAACACTTTGAACATCAATATTCCTTAGAAATGAACGCAGCAGGTTTCAGGCTTTTTTTAACCAGTAGCGGTAAACACCCGCCTCATCTTCTTCACGAAGCAGCGTATGACCGGCCAATCGGGCAAAGGTGCGAAAGTCGCGCTGAGAACCGGCATCCGTGGCGATCACCTTCA
Organism: Pseudomonas sp. P5_A12; assembly: GCF_056400685.1. Lineage (NCBI taxonomy): Bacteria > Pseudomonadati > Pseudomonadota > Gammaproteobacteria > Pseudomonadales > Pseudomonadaceae > Pseudomonas > Pseudomonas sp. P5_A12. Next base: position 1,421 of record NZ_JBFUKU010000449.1, read on the forward strand.
GCACCGCACCACTGGCCAGGCGATTGAGTTCCAGCTTGGCTTTGAGCAACGGCAACGGGCAATTCAGGCCGCTGGCATCCAGTTCGGCGTCATGGGCTACAGCGTCGGTCATTACATCACTCCGGGGGCGTGGTTGGGAGGCTTAGAATATCTGGTCGCAAGCCCAGTGTCCGGCTACAGTAAGGTCTTTGTCGACTAAGGCTTTGTGCATGACTTTTTTGCGCCCTACCCTGCTGACGCTCGCTTGCCTGCTTGCCTCACCGGGCTTTGCCGACGACCTGCCGTCACTTGGCGACGCCAGTTCTGCCATCGTCTCGCCGCAACAGGAATACCAGTTGGGCCGCGCCTGGCTGGCGCTGTTGCGCAGCCAGGTCCCGCAGCTCAACGATCCACAACTCAAGAATTACGTCGAATCCAGCGTTTACAGACTGGTGGAAACCAGCCAGGTGAATGACCGGCGACTAGAGTTCATCCTGATCAACAGCCCGCAGCTCAACGCCTTTGCGGCGCCGGGCGGGATTGTCGGGGTCAACGGCGGTTTGTTCCTCAATGCGCAGACCGAGGGCGAATACGCGTCAGTAATGGCTCACGAACTGGCTCACTTGTCGCAACGTCACTTTGCCCGAGGCATTGAAGCTCAACAGCGCATGCAAATGCCGATGATGGCCGCCCTGCTGGCCGGGATCGTGATTGCGGCAGCCGGGGGCGGCAATGCCGGGATGGCGGCCATTGCGGGTACTCAAGCTGCGGCGATTCAAGAGCAACGGCGGTTCTCGCGTCAGAACGAACAGGAAGCCGACCGCATCGGCATTGTCAATATGGAAAAAGCCGGTTACGACCCACGCTCAATGCCGAGCATGTTCGAGCGCTTGGCGCGCCAGTACCGCTTCGACGCCAAGCCGCCGGAATTTTTGATGACTCACCCGGTTACCGAGTCGCGTATCGCCGACACCCGCAACCGCGCCGAACAGGCTCCACCGGGCGGCATCGAAGACAGCATGCGTTATCAGCTGATTCGTGCACGAGTCCAGTTGTTCTATGAAGAAACCCCTGGCCTGGGCGCCAAGCGCTTCCGCGCCTTGCTTGATGAAAACCCGAAGAATGATGTCGCACGCTATGGCTTGGCGATTGCCCAAATCAAGGGAGGACGGCTGAATGAGGCCAGGGAGAATCTCAAGCTGCTGCTGGAAAAATCGCCGAACGAGATCATCTATAACCTGGCGCAGATCGATCTGGACATGACCAACAATCGCCTGCCGGATGCTCAATCTCGCGTCGACCGGATGCTCACTCAGTACCCCGGCAACTATCCGCTCAATCAGATACGTGTCGATTTGCTCCTGAAACAGGACCGCACCGCAGAGGCTGAAAAAGCACTGGAAAGCCTGCTCAAGTCGCGTCCTGACGATCCCGACGTGTGGTATCAGGTGGCCGAGACTCGCGGACTGTCGGGCAACATCATCGGCCTGCATCAGGCTCGCGCGGAATACTTTGCGTTGGTCGGCGACTATCGTCAGGCCATTCAGCAACTGGATTTCGCCAAGCGTAAGGCCGGCAGCAACTTCCCGCTGGCTTCGCGCATCGATGCGCGTCAACGTGAGCTGATGGAACAGGAGCGCATGATCAAGGACATGATGGGCTGACTTTCAGTTTTAAAAGCAAGGCACAAAAAAAC
>NZ_JBFUKU010000450.1:0-3038 GCF_056400685.1 Pseudomonas sp. P5_A12
ATCATCGATCTAGAGCGCTACCCTATTACTGATCGCACCAGCCCCGCTTATCTTGCACTGGTCACTCAAAGTCAGTCTTTGCTGGGCCAAGAGGGCGTAGCGATCTTCCCGGGCTTCGTTCGCAATCCATCGGTTGTCGCGATGGCGGATCAGACGCTTGCCTTGCACTCGCGCATGTTTCATTTTCGGGAAAACCACACGGTTTATTTCAAACCTAAAGATGAAAGCGTTGATCCGGAACATCCGCTACGACGGTTGATGAACACGGCAAAAGACACTGTTGCTTATGCCGATATTCCTGCCGACCATTTGATCAGGCACATCTATGAGTCGGACGAAGTGCTTTCTTTCATCAAAGATGTTTTGGACCTGGACGCGCTCTATCGTCATGCCGATCCGTTAGCCGCCCTTAACTTGCAGGGCTTTACGGCGGGGCAGGAGTTGGGATGGCACTTTGATCGTTCCGACTTCAGCGTCACGCTGTCCCTTCAGGCGGCGAGCGCCGGTGGGGATTTTGAGTACGTGCGCATGCTGCGCAATGAAAACGACGATTGCTATGACGCGGTCAGACAATTCCTCGATGACCCGAACACACAACAGATTGAGGTTCTGCCTCAAGTGCCCGGTACCCTGACATTGTTCCGTGGCCGCTATTCATTGCACCGGGTGACGCCGGTGCAAGGGGACAGGTTGAGGCTCAACGCAGTTTTCGCGTACGTCGACCAGCCCAACGTCGAATTCAGTGCCTATGCCCGCCAGTTGTTCTACGGGCGTACCTCGGTAGATCCATTGGTTTAAGTTTCGCCAAAAACAATAAAAGCAATTGATCCACTTCTTCGCTTCACATGTTTGCGCACGCACCTGTCCATGCTAATTCTGATGGGCTCGTTTGCTCCTGTGTCGCACACAACAGTTCGCTGCCCCCAATAATAATGATTCGGAGCGTCTGATTATGAAAAACAGGAAGAGTTTGCTGGCCTCGTTACTCACCCTTGGCTTGCTCGTCGGTAGTGCTTCAAGCCAGGCTTCAGGATGGTGTGAATCGGGCAAGCCGGTGAAATTTGCCGGTCTGAATTGGGAGAGCGGGATGCTCCTTACCGACATCATGATGATCGTGCTCAAGGAGGGCTATGGCTGTGCAACAGATCAGTTGGTGGGTAACACCATCATTCTTGAGACTGCTTTGGCCGGCAACGACATTCAAGTGTTTGGCGAAGAGTGGATGGAGCGCAGCGAAGTCTGGAAAAAAGCGGCCGCCGCCGGCAAGGTCGTCGGGGTCGGTGCTCCGATCATCGGTGCGACTCAGGGCTGGTATGTACCGCGCTATGTTGTTGAGGGGGACGCAAAGCGCAATAAGCCAGCACCCGCACCAGACCTCAAAACAGTCTCTGACCTGAGCAAATACCCGAAGATTTTTCGAGATTCGGAGGAACCGTCTAAAGGGCGCTTCTATAATTGCCCTGCTGGTTGGATTTGTGAGCAGGACAATACCGAGATGTTGAAAGAGTACGGTCTTGAAAACACCTTCACGAATTTCCGTCCGGGAACCGGTGCCGCATTGGATGCCGCGGTCCTGTCCAGCTATAAACGCGGTGAGCCAGTCCTGTTCTACTACTGGTCACCGACTCCGCTAATGGGGCAGATCGATGCGATAAGACTGGAAGAAAAGACCGGGGCCAACAAAAACGTCATTACCATGGTTGGACTCTCCACGCCTTTTCATGAACAGGCTCCCGAACTGGTCGCGGTGCTGGAGAAGGTCAATATTCCTATCGATGTGCTGAACCAGAACCTGGCGAGGATGACCAAGGAGCGAATCGAATCACCGAAGCTGGCCAGGATTTTCCTTAAGGAACACCCGGAACTCTGGCGTGCCTGGGTCGATGAAGCTGCGGCAAAAAAGATCGCGGCATCGCTCTGATCGGCCACGAGGGCAAGGACGCCCGCCCTTTGAGCCGATACCGCGGCATGGGCAGCGACGATCATCGCCAGCGAGGCGGCCAACACGGTTTGTGCAAATTTCACGTTATCGTTCTCCTGCTTACGTTGAGTAAGCGAGCGGCGAATCAAAAGGTGGTTTTCATCGTCAGATAAACAGCGCCACGGTCCTCAATCGTTGCACCAACACCGGAGAAGGACGAGTAGCCACCGGCGTAACAGGCGTAGTTTTCGTTGCCGCTAAAGGCGTTCGGCGTAGAGCCATCGCCACCGGTCGGACCGGTGCTTACACCACTGGTATTGCACTTGTCGGTTTGGCCGAAGGCGTCCACGTACTTCAGGTCGACAAAGTATTTGTTGTACACAATGGCACCGACGCCCAACGCATAGTTGCCGGTGTCCTTGGCACCGCCACCGGACACCGGTGACACGCCGGCGAGGCCGACGTTGACGGACACTGGCGCGTTGAGGTCAATACCGGGGAACACCTGGAACCAGGTCGGTGTGAAGTTGACCGCCAGGCCCCAGTTGTCCCGGGTCGACTGGTCGACGCCGCGATAGGTGCCTTTGCCCTTGTAGAGCGCTTCGTTCTTGTCATCGAGCTTGAGCAGATTGCTGTAGTACAGCTCGGTCAGCAGGGTTGCCGTATCGAACAGCGCCGTTTTCGGCAGGGGCAACAGACCGTTCAGCGTCCAGTGCAGGGTGTCGCCGGTGGCGCTCATGCTATCGCCGCGGCTCGGGGTGTCGTAGATCACACCCGTGGACGCCGTGCGCGCCGGCAACAGGCCGAGGCCTTGGCCCAGGCTCAGTGGGCTGGTGGAGCTGACGATGGCCGGGATACTGGCCAGCGGCATGTTGTGACGCACGTTCAGGTCCGAACCCACACTCACAACGCCGACATCCTTGGACAGGCTCAGGCCGAAAATCTGAATGTTGTCGGCATAGGCCAGTTGATAGGTGGCGGTGCTCAACGAGTTGAGCGTGTTGACCAGCGCCGGCACTTGCCCGGCTGGCGGGGTGCCGTTCGGGTTGGCCGAGGAGATGCCTCTGGCATCCAGCCAGGCTTGCGGCAGGATGTCCGAGGTTTCGCGGTAGTAGAC
>NZ_JBFUKU010000451.1:0-3038 GCF_056400685.1 Pseudomonas sp. P5_A12
GCTGGCACTGCTGGCACTGGGACCTCACGGCTTTGTCGGTCAGTTCACTCAATCGCTGGGGTTTGGCACCCTGACCTTCAGTTTTGCGGGGCTGGTCGTTGGCTCGGTGCTGTATTCGATGCCATTCGTGGTTCAACCGCTGCAAAACGCGTTTTCCGCCATTGGAACTCGCCCATTAGAGGTTGCCGCGACCTTGCGCGCGAATCCATGGGACACCTTTTTCAGCGTGATCCTGCCCCTCGCCCGACCCGGTTTCATCACCGCCGCGATCCTCGGCTTCGCCCACACCGTCGGCGAGTTTGGTGTGGTTTTGATGATCGGCGGCAATATCCCGGACAAGACTCGCGTGGTGTCGGTGCAGATCTACGATCATGTCGAAGCCATGGAATATGCCCAGGCTCATTGGCTGGCCGGGGCGATGCTGGTGTTCTCTTTTGCGGTGTTGCTGGTGCTCTACTCCGGCCGTAAAACCAAAGCAGGCTGGAGCTGATCGATGATCGATATGCGTCTGAAACTGAGCTATTCGGGGTTCGCCCTGGACGTGGACCTGCAAATGCCTGGCCGTGGCGTGACCGCGCTTTACGGACACTCCGGTTCGGGGAAAACCACCTGCCTGCGCTGCATCGCGGGTCTGGAACGGGCTCAACAGGGTTTTATCCGGGTCAACGATGAGGTCTGGCAGGACAGCGACAAGAAGATTTTCGTGCCGCCACATAAACGCGCGCTGGGGTATGTTTTTCAGGAAGCCAGCTTGTTTCCTCATCTGTCGGTGCTGGCAAATCTGGAATTTGGTCTCAAACGCATCCCGAAGCAGTTACGCAAGGTCGACATGGCCCATGCCACGGAACTGCTGGGAATCGGGCACCTCCTGGAACGTCACCCGCAGCATCTTTCCGGCGGAGAACGGCAGCGGGTCGGCATCGCCCGCGCGCTGCTCACCAGCCCGAGACTTTTGTTGATGGACGAACCGCTGGCGGCGCTGGACAGTCAGCGCAAAAACGAAATCCTGCCTTACTTGCAACGCCTGCACGATGAGCTGGATATCCCGGTGCTGTACGTCAGTCACTCACAGGATGAGGTCGCGCGGCTGGCCGACCATATCGTCTTGCTGAGCGAAGGCAAGGCACTGGCCAGCGGCCCCATCGGCGAAACCCTCGCTCGCCTGGACCTGCCACTGGCGCTGGGCGACGACGCAGGTGTGGTGATCGAAGGGCATGTCAGCGCGTATGACGCGCACTATCAGTTGCTGACCTTGCAGTTACCCGATACCGATCTGGGCATTCGCGTTGCTCACGCGCCCATGCCCCTGGGCCAGGCACTGCGTTGCAAGGTTCACGCGCGCGATGTCAGCCTGAGCCTGAAAAGCATCGAGCAAAGCAGCATCCTCAATCGCTTGCCGGTGACGGTGATCAGTGAAATCGGTGCCGACAACGCCGCCCATGTGCTGATCCGCCTGAACGCCGCTGGCACACCCTTGCTGTCACGTATCACCCGCTACTCTCGAGACCAGTTGGGCCTGCATACCGGCCAGCAACTCTGGGCACACATCAAAGCGGTGGCGGTCCTGGCCTAAGTCTTTTGGCACCAACGACAAACGCATGCGGTCAATGGCTGTACTGGCCCCTGATTTGTCGCCGAGGATGACTCGCCATGTCCGATACCGCGTTGCCTGATGTATTGCCACCGGACCTGCACTATGTCGATGACACGCAGCCCGGAATCACCCGCAAACTGCTGCGTGGAAAATTTTGTTACTTCGACCCTGCGGGCCAGCGCATCACCGACCCGGACGAAATCAAACGCCTCAACGCCCTGGCCGTGCCACCGGCCTATACGAATGTGTGGATTTGCGCCGACCCGTGCGGTCATCTGCAAGCCACCGGTCGCGACGCTCGTGGTCGTAAGCAGTACCGCTACCACCCGCGCTGGCGCGAAGTGCGTGATGCCGACAAATACTCGCGCCTGCGCGACTTTGGCCTGGCGCTGCCGAAACTGCGCAAGCAGCTTGAAACACTACTGGCGGCGCCCGGCTTCAGCCGAGATAAAGTCATGGCCACTGTCATAACCTTGCTCGATGCGACTCTGATCCGGGTCGGAAACACTCAATACGCCCGGGACAATCGCTCCTACGGCCTGACCACCCTGCGCAGCCGACACGTTGAAGTCAACGGCAGTGCGATCCGCTTCCAGTTCCGCGGCAAAAGTGGCGTCGAGCACCAGATCACCGTGAAAGACCGACGCCTGGCCCGGATCATCAAGCGCTGCCAGGAAATCCCCGGACAAAACCTGTTCCAGTATCTGGATGAAAATGGCGATCGACATACCATCAGTTCCGCCGACGTCAACGCCTACCTGCAAACCCTCACTGGCGCCGATTTCACGGCGAAGGACTACCGCACGTGGGCGGGCAGTGTTCTGGCGTTGTCCGTGCTGCGCGAATTGCAGTGGGAACCAGAGTCTGATGCAAAGCGACAAGTAGTAGAGATGGTGAAGAACGTCGCCAGACAATTGGGCAACACACCGGCGGTGTGCCGAAAATGCTACATCCACCCGGCGGTGCTCGACGCTTTTATGCTCGGCGCCCTGGCTGAACTGCCTCGGCCAAGGATGCGCAAAGGTCTCAAGTCAGAGGAAGTCGGGCTGGCAGTGTTCCTTGAGCGAATGCTCGCCAGTGCGGAAGCGACGAACTGACCTGTCTATTTTTTGCACGATCACAAAGAACTTCTATAGTTGATCTGAACAAGAATCAGCTGCGGTGAAGCCATGGAAGACATATTCGTTGTTTCATCGGGGACGGTTTTGAGGCTGAAACAGATACCCGGCAGGAATGCCAACGGCTGAACTCAACGTCGCACGTGAAGGCCCGGCCAGGCAGATGAATATTCACCTGCCTGCTACGGGTCTATACTGAAAAACAACTGAAGGAACAGCAACCCCAACGGCAAGCTCGCCTCACGCGGGCTTTTTGCTGCATATGCCAGGTTTCTTCAACGGAGGTGTTTGCCATGTCCGAAAAAGAGTCCATCACCACCCTCCTC
>NZ_JBFUKU010000452.1:0-3001 GCF_056400685.1 Pseudomonas sp. P5_A12
ACCAACACCAGCCCCAGCAATACGCAGCAAGCCACCACCAGCCCGGTCAGTTCCCAAAGCGGGATCTGGTGCCAGATGCCTTCGTTCACCGCTTCGCTGAACGCGCCGAAGACCACCAACAGAATCGAGCCCTGGTCCACGAACTTCAGCCAACTCTTGTTGCGCCCGACCCAGGCACCGATCCAGCGCCGCGCGATCTGCCCGGCAACGAACGGCAGCAGCAGTTGCACGCTGATCTTCACAATCGCATCAAGGGTCGAGCCACCCTCGCCGTGCACATTCAGCAAAAGCGTCACGAGTAACGGCGTGATAAAGATCCCGAACAGACTGGACGCCGCCGCACTGCAAATCGCCGCTGGAACATTACCTCGCGCCAGGGAAGTAAAGGCTATGRCTGACTGCACCGTTGCGGGCAGCGCGCAGAGGTAGAGCATGCCCATGTACAGATCATCACCGATCAGCGGCGACAGCACCGGCTTCAGCGCCAGGCCGAGCAACGGGAACAGCACAAAGGTCAGGCTGAACACCAGCACATGCAGGCGCCAATGCCCGGCACCGGCAATGATCGACGCGCGTGACAGTTTGGCGCCATGCAGAAAAAACAGCAGGGCGATGGCGATGTTGGTCAGCCACCCGAAGCCCACCGCGACCTGACCGCTGGCGGGCAACACACTGGCGAGCAGCACGACGCCGATCAGGGTCAGGGTGAAGTTGTCGGGTAAGAATCGAGGGCGCGTCATCAGGGTCATCCGGGTTTGCCAGGAACGTGAGCACGACTCTAACCCGTCCGCTGATTACCGACTAACGCTAGTAAGCCAGCTGATGTCGCCTAAAGGACAGGATGAACAGCGTTCTTGACGTTTCATGCCGTCAGGTGGGAAAACATCGGCTGCCCGGATGCAAGCGTCGGGGAATTCATCAAGGAAGGCTCATGAAAACCCTATTGTGTTTACTGATCGCTACCGGCGTCGGCGCCGCGCTGCAATACGCCGGCATCCCCCATGGCCTGTTGCTGGGTTCGATATTCGCGAGCGCACTGATCGCCAGCAACCTGCGCTTCTCCCCTACCCTGCGTTTCGGCCTCGGCTATGTGCAAATCGTCTTGGGGATCGCGACCGGCCTGATGTTTACGGCGTGGGACAGCCACACGGTCGCGGCCATCTTGCCCAGCCTGGGTGTCATGCTGGTGTGCCTGATGGTGCAAAGCGCAGTGGCCGGTGTGGCGCTGCTGAAAATCGCCGGTTGGAACCGCAAGGATACGCTGCTGGCCGTCTACCCCGGCGCACTCGCGGCGGTATTCGACTTGCTCGAATCCGAACGCGCGTCCAGCAAAGTGATCGTCGTGCATCTGGTGCGACTGATCTTCATCACCCTCCTCGTGAGCTTTTGCATTCCAGGGCAGGCCACCGTGGCGATTGCCCATAGCAGCCCGTTGGACATGAGCCTGGCGCTGAGCCTGTTGTCACTGATCGCCCTGTGCCTGTTGTCAGGTCGATTGCTGTTGAACGTTGGCGTGCCGGCACCGTTCATGCTCACCGCCATCGTGCTCACCGGCGTTTACGTCAAGACCGGCTACTTGCAGGGCTTTCACATGCCGTCATGGAGTGTCGACTCTGCTGCCATCCTGCTCGGTGTGCTGATCGGCTCGAAATTCAAGGACATCAGCTTCGCCGAACTTGCTCGCCACGGGCGTGCCGCGTTGATGTCCGTTGGCCTGATGTTGCTGATCGCCGCAGCGTTTGCCAGCGTGGCCGGGCGGGTTTGGGGCAGCGATCCCTGGTCGTTATGGCTGGCCTACATGCCGGGCGCCATCGAGACCATCTCCATGGTCGCCTTCAGTGGCGGGCTGAACGTTGTGTTCATCCTGTCTCATCATCTGGTGCGCATGGTTGTGCTGCACTTTGCGCCAGCAATGGTGGTTCAGGCGCGTCGATGGAGAGAAGATGTTTGAACAGCACACGGGTGGCGAAAGGATTAAACGGGAGAAATCGTGGCCAGGGCACCAATCAAAATGGTCAGCACCAGAAATCCACCCAGGAAAATTGTCATCTTGCCCATTCGGGCCTCCTACATTATGAGTTCGCTGTGTGCCGTCATTGTGAGCCTGCAACTGAGCGCATTACAGAGGCAGATAGTTCGGGAAAATACGGATCAGATTCTTGAAACGAAAAAGCCCCGCCCCACTTGCGTGGGGCGGGGCCTTCTACTGCACCAATCGCTGTTTACAGATCAGTGATTTCCTTGTGGCGTGGCACCAGCAACTTCATCACGCTCCAGGCCACCAGGTAGGCGACCGAACAGATTGCGAACATGATCATGTAGCCGGTGTGAATATCGTTGACCGATTTGTAGTAGTCGAACACATAACCGCCAACCTTGGTCATCACAACACCGCCCAAGCCACCGGCCATGCCGCCGATACCGACCACCGAAGCGATGGTTTTTTGCGGGAACATGTCGGACACCGTCGTGAAGATATTGCACGACCAGGCCTGGTGCGCCGATGCGCCAACGCCAATCAGCAATACAGGTACCCAAAAGCTGATGTAACCGAATGGCTGAGCCAGCAGCACCACCAACGGGAACAGCGCGATCACCAGCATGGCTTTCATGCGACCGTCATACGGCTTGTCGCCGCGGTTCATGAAGTAGCTCGGGAACCAGCCGCCACCAATACTGCCGATCATCGTCAAGCTGTACAACACGGCGAGTGGTGCCACGATGGCCGCGCCTTTCATGCCGTATTGCGCCGACAGGTAGGTCGGAAGCCAGAACAGGAAGAACCACCACACGCCGTCAGTCATGAACTTGCCGAAGGCAAACGCCCAGGTCTGGCGGTAGGTCAGCAACTTGAACCACGATACTTTTTTGGCAGCAACACCTGACACTTCCGGGATGGCTACTTGCGCAGGTTCATCGCTACGGATGTACGCCAGTTCTTCCGCCGACAGGCGCTTTTGCTGATCCGGCTTCTGGTAGAGCGCAATCCAGACGGCGACCC
>NZ_JBFUKU010000453.1:0-2972 GCF_056400685.1 Pseudomonas sp. P5_A12
GCGGGTCATAAAATTTTATATTCAGATCCAGAGCCTTCGCGACATCGTCATGACTCTAAATGTATTCTTTCGCATTGATCAATGCCTGCAGAGCGGGTCATAAAATTTTATATTCAGATCCAGAGCCTTCGCGACATCGTCATGACTCAAAATGTATTCTTTCGCATTGATCAATGCCTGCAGAATCTGCATTTCCGAATAAGAAATTTCCAGCTTCTTTGCAAGACCAAATAGACAGAGGCGCGCCTGATCCAGGATTAACCTTACTTCTGATTCCGACTCGAAATTTTCAAACATCTCGGACAGCAAGCTTGTTTTTTCATAATGATCAACAGGCAGCTTAATGCAATGATCAGCGCCGGCAAGATAGCACTGCACTTTCGGGATCGTTCCAGAATAAGCGAACACTAGAGAAATTTGCGCAGACAAATTCTGGAGCCGAACTTTGGTGACAAACTCAATGACTTCTTTAAAATCGGACGAAGTATTGACTTCAATGATGATGACCTGGACAGAACCTATATTGGCAACTTGTTCCAGAGGGGTGCAGTAACTTAAGGCATCAACGCACAATGCGTCCGATACAATAAGTTGCTTTAAGTTCTCCGCCAAAGCCCCGGTACGCCCAAACACCAAGACGGCCGTTCCTTGTTCTTTGAGTTTGCATCCAGCACTAATCATCAGATCTAACTCACACATAGCGGCACATTAATATTGCCACATATGTCAAAAACATCTCCTGACAATTTATAACATTTTGAGAGGTTATGCTCTTTGCAGCGAGCAACTAATCCTGCCTTCCGTCTGGACGAGATGGCTCGTCGGGTCGAGGTGTCAGACACCCTGACAGCGCTGTTTTTTTGCGCTGAACTCAAACGCGAGGCTTGTCCTCGGCGAGCCGGCACCATGCCAGTGGGCTGACCAGATTCAGCAGGCGACAAAGGTCCGACCACCCGTACGGAGAGATTGTGGGTTAGGTTGTTCAACGGGACCTCCTCATGACTGGCTTCAGTGGGTGCGGTGAAACAGCCGGGGCAAAAGCTACTGCACGCGGGAGCGCCAAGAGCTGATTACCGACCTTCGCTTCTGCCAACTGAACGCAGTTATACATGTCACCCATAATTCTGCTCTGAAATACTCTGAGTCGCGCTCCGAGGAACGTTGAAAAATGCTGAAAATTGCTGAAAACCTTTGAAATAACGCCTTCTGAAGGCCAAGAAGCGCGTTTTAACTCACCTTTCTACCCGATCATTGCGCCCGCATTTTTAGTGAAACGGGCACTGCCGGCGCATCAAAGCACCCCGACTACTCGTCGGGTTGAGCGTCACGTTGAAATTTTGCCGCAAGTAAACTCTGGGCTGGCTGGAAACCACACAGAAGCAATTGCATACGGCGGGATGCATGAGGGAAGCGCGAATTAGGCGCGGCACTATACCATTTGGTTAATCAGACATAACCAGCAATCAAATACCACTTGTCTGAACGCCTGTGATCGTGGCTGTAATGTCGATGTTACACACACCGCAGGTTCACCGCCGGACACCGCGAACGCGAGCCCATACGACAGCTATAGTTAATGGCCTTGGGGAATTGCGCGAAAACCGATTACACAGGTGTTGCCATGAACAAAACCAATCTGACGCTGCTATTCACTGTTTGCCTGGTTGTTGCAAGCGCCGCCCACGCAGACGACCGCATGACGCCTACTACCGATTACAGCAGTGAATTCAACTATTACGGGGCCGACCAACCTTTCGCCCACCCCGCTCCACCTTCCATGAACATAATACCGCCGGGGTCATACATCCCGACGTCGCCCCAGCAGTTCATACCCATTTCAAGCGAGCACGTGTTCTACGATTCACAATTGCCAACGCTCGCCGATGCCTCAGTTCGGGTGTTCATTCGCACTTACGATGCCGTGCATGGCGTGTACGTGAACGAGGAAGTCCTCGATCCAAGTTGCACTCTCGAGTGTCTCAGTCGTCAGGGACCGATGTTGCAATAAGCCTACCACTGGCGTTTATCCGGGCGTGCCAGGCCGAGTTTCTCGATCCGGTAGCGCAACATGTCTCGACTCAGGCCCAACAGCCGAGCGGACTTGGTGACGTTCCAGTCGGTCTTGTCGAGCATCTTGCGCACCATGTCGCGCTCGACTTCGGGCAAGTTCATCGACTCGGTGCCGTTGTAGACCGGGCGCGGCTCGTGGTGTTGTGGCTCATGCTGATACATCGGCGGGTCATCCACCAGGCTCAGGCAAACGTTCAGCTGGTGTGTGGCGATGGTATCGCTCTGGGCCAGCAGCACCGTTTGCTCAAGCATGTTGCGTAACTCGCGCACGTTGCCCGGCCAGCTGTAGCTGAGCAGCAGTTCTTCAGCCTGATCGCTGAAATGCAGGTTCGGCTTGCCGTAGCGTTTGCCGTGGACCGCCAGGAAATGCCGGGCCAGCAGCAGAATGTCTTCGCCACGGGCATACAGGCGCGGCACCTTGATGGAAATGATCCGCAGACGGAAGAACAGGTCACGGCGAAACTTGCCCTGCTGGACCATTTGTTCAAGGTTGCAGTTGGTGGCGCTGATCACGCGCAGATCGACCTTGCGCTCCTTCACCGAACCGACTCGACGAATGGTCCGGTCTTCCAGCAGCTTCAGCAGCTTGGCTTGCAGCAGCAAGTCCATCTCACCGATTTCATCGAGAAACAGCGTACCGCCATCGGCCGCTTCCACCAGGCCGACACGGCGGTCCTTGGCGTCGGTAAAGGCGCCTTTCTCGTGGCCGAACAGTTCCGACTCCACGAGGTTGGAAGGGATCGACGCGCAGTTGAACTCAATGAACGGGCCTTTGCTGCGTGGGCCGTCGAAGTGCAGCGCCCGGGCCACCAGTTCTTTACCGGTGCCGGTTTCACCTTCTACCAGCACGGGCGGCAGGTCGGTGTTGGCCATGCGTCGTTCGGCATCGAGTAACTGGGCGA
>NZ_JBFUKU010000454.1:0-2964 GCF_056400685.1 Pseudomonas sp. P5_A12
GCGGCGTACCGGCCGCCAAATGATCACCAACGCCAGGCGTCTGAATTCGCTCGAAGATGGGGTTTTCCAAAGAGACGCGGTTGTCTTCCTGGAGCAACTGTCGCACGGTGCGGTAAGGCCCGTAAGCGACTCCATGTTGGGTAAAGTGTGCTTCGATTTCAGCCAGCGATCTTTTGAAGCACCACTGTTTGATCAACGCGGCCAGCAATTCGCGACCTTCGAACCGATCAGCTTCGCTGTCAAAGTTCACTCCCAGAGCCACTTCCAAGGATTGCACTGCGTTCTGCAAATCGCAGGCTTTCACCAACGCGCGCCATTGACGCGACGAGATGGCCACGATCATCACGCGCCGGCCGTCTGAGGTTGCAAAATCGTGTCCAAAGGCGCCGTACAGGTAATTGCCGAGTGATTCACGCGGCTGTGCAATCAGCTCGGACTCCGTCAACAGACCAAGATGAGATAGCGTCGAGAACGCACTGTCGGACAGAGCCAACCTAATCTCAGCGCCCTCTCCGCTGCTTTGACGGCGAGCTAAAGCAGCTACGATTGCGGTCGCAGCCTGGTTGGCACAGATGACATCCCATGCAGGTAGCGTGTGATTAACCGGCCGATCGGGTGAGCCCGACCCCGTCAACATCGGATAACCAGTGGCGCAGTTAACGGTGTAATCCACCGCCGTACTCCCATCGAAATTACCCTCGATGGTGCAAGAGATCAGATCAGGCCGAAGCTCTGAAAGAGTTTTGTGACTCAGCCAAGGCGTACCGATATTGGTCAGCAGAATGCCTCCTGCCTCACCCGGTGCACCTACAAGACGCTGAAGCAGTTCTCGTCCTTCAGGGCGTTTTATATCGATCGCAACAGATTTCTTAGCCTTGTTTAGGCTTGTCCAGTAGATGCTGCGACCCTCTGGCATCATCGGCAGACGCTGGTAGTCAATACCTCCGCCAATCAAATCCACCCGGATGACCTCGGCGCCCAGTTGCGCCAAGGTCATCCCGCACAGAGGAGCAGCAATAAAAGCCGAGCTTTCGATCACCCGTACGCCCTTGAGCAGATCGTAATTCATGAGCGTTCAGCCCTCTGAGAACGAAGGTCGATCGCGTTCTGCCGAGTGGGTACGAGGCAGGCACGCACGAAGCTCATGCACACCGTACCGTCCTGGTTAAACGCTTCGGTTCGGGTTGTAACAATGCCCTGCCCCGGCCTCTTTACGCTTTCGCGCACTTCTGTTACTTCAGAGCGGGCATAGAGTGTGTCGCCAGGAAAAACCGGGGCACTGAGAGTGATGTCCTTCCAACCCAAGTTGGCGATCGCATTGAGGCTGACGTCATCAACGGTCAGGCCCAATACGATCGCAACGGTGAGACCACTGTTGATCAGGGGGCGACCGAACTCACTCATTGAGGCAAAGTTACTGTCGCAATGCAGCGGGTGGCGATTCATCGTCATGAGACTGAACTGGATGTTGTCCGCCTCTGTGACAGTCCTACCCGGCCAGTGACGATAGGAATCACCGACCTTGAAGTCCTCAAGAAAACGCCCGGGCATTGGAAATTGAGTTTTCATCATTCTTGTCCTTATTTTTGGAACAGCTCTGATTGGTCAGCCGAGAACGAAAGGATCTGGCGTTTCAAGCGCAGTACTGATCCAGACACTCTTGGTCTGCAGGTAGGAGTAGATAGCGTCCTGGCCATTTTCATGACCGATACCCGAGCGCTTGAATCCGCCAAACGGAGCCATGTAGCTCACCGCGCGATACATGTTCACCCAGACCATCCCAGCCTGAAGACGCTCGGACATCATCAAGGAGCGGCGCATGTTCTGAGTCCAGACGCCAGCGGCCAATCCATAGGGGCTGTCGTTCGCGATAGCGATGGCGTCCTCTTCATCCTTGAATGGGATGATGCTCAGCACAGGGCCGAAGACTTCCTCACGTGCAATGCGCATCTGGTTGTTAACCCCGGTGAAGATCGTCGGTTCAACGAAGAGGCCATTCCCGCACTCAGGCTTGGTCGAAGGGCTGCCCCCCAAGCGGCATACCGCACCTTCATCTTTGGCGATGGCGATGTAGTCCAGAATTTTTTGATACTGCGCGGGGGTAGTTACCGGGCCAACCTGGGTAGTAGGCAACATCGGATCACCCATCTTCGCGGTGCGTGCGAAGGCGAGCAGCTTTTCCACGAACTCATCGTGGATCGATTCTTGAACGAGCAGGCGAGAACCAGCTACGCATGTCTGCCCTGTTGCAGCCATGATCCCTCCTACCACGCCTTTAACAGCGTTATCGAGGTTGGCATCGTCGAACACGATGTTGGGTGACTTGCCGCCGAGTTCCAGAGTGACCTTTTTGAAATTCCTGGCTGCAGATTCGTAGATTTTCTGCCCGCCATATTCACTACCGGTAAATGCGATCTTCGCTACGTCTGGATGAGTCACCAGCGGCTCGCCAACTTCCAGACCGAACCCGGTGACGACGTTCACTACGCCTGCTGGAAAGCCCGCTTTTTCAACGAGCTTCGCAAGTTCCAGAGCCGAGGCCGAGGTGAACTCCGACGGCTTGAGCACAAACGTGTTACCTGCCGCCAAGCCAGGTGCAAGCTTATTCACGGCTAGCAACAGTGGCGAGTTCCAGGCGGTTATGGCTACACAAACGCCAAGAGGCTCGTAGCGAGTAAATGTAAACGTATCGGCCTTATCGATTGGCAACACCCCACCTTCGATCTTGTCAGCAAGGCCGCCAAAATAATAAAAATACTGAGGTAGGTAGCGAACCTGGCCACGCATTTCGGCGAGCAGCTTGCCGTTGTCTGCTACTTCAGTGGCGGCCAGATGCTCTACGTTTTCTGCGATGAGATCGCCCAGCCGGCGCAACAGTTGACCCCGCGCGCTTGGCTTCATTTTTGACCATTCGGGAGAATTGAAAGCAGCTTTCGCTGCAGCCACTGCACGCTCTGCATCGGC
>NZ_JBFUKU010000455.1:0-2927 GCF_056400685.1 Pseudomonas sp. P5_A12
TGATACGCCAGCGCACGAAAAGGCCGTCGATGTTGATTGCGGACCGCGCTACAAGGCTGTCCCAAAACGAAAATTCAGGATCATCGACGGCATGATTTCCCACTCCTGGTACCTGGAAGATCCGGTCTGGTACGACGATCTCGCCTATACCCTGCAAGGGCAAATCGACCGTAACTCCATTCCGACCCGGATCTGGGTCAGTAAAAATGACTTTATCTTGAAGACCTGACTACCCGCCCGCCCCCAAAGCTGCATGCAAATCCAGCACTGGCAATGGCGAAGGGCGGTTCAGTGCCCGCAACACCGGCGCATCGAAGCCATAAACATCTGGTTTGAACGCCACTCGCCCGCCATTTTCCAGATCCACCGTCCAGTACGCCAACAACACCGGCACTTTCGCCGGAAGCGAGATGTTCTGTGTTTTGCCGTTGGCCAATTGTTTTTGAATGCCGGTGCTGTTCCATTTAACCGGGTCGTTGAACAACAACTCAACCAGTTGCAGCGGGTTCTCCACGCGGATGCAGCCCGAACTGGTCGCGCGCACAGTTTTGGCAAACAACTCGCGGTGCGGTGTGTCGTGGAGGTAAATCGCATAGTCGTTAGGGAAACGGATCACCACCTGGCCCAACGAGCTGTCAGGGCCGGCATCCTGGCGCAGAGTTAGCCCGCGCGGATTGCTCCAGTCAACGGATGACGGGGCGAGCTCATTGCCTTCTCGATCAAGTACCCGTATCCGGTTGTTGGCCAGGTAGCCAGGATTCGCTCGAACTTTTGGCAACACGTCTTCCTTAAGTATCGTCGGCGGTACAGTCCAGGTCGGGTTAAACGTGATGTAGGTGATCTGTGCCTGAAAAATCGGTGTATTGCGTGCCGCTTTACCCACCTGCACTCGAGATCGCCAGATCCGTTGGCCATCGCGGTACATCGCCACCTTGTAGCCGGCAATATCGACGATAACGAAAGTGCCCTGCAGCTTATAAAGCAGCCAGCGCGCCCGCTCCATGTTCACCCGCACCTGGTCGATGCGAGCCTCAACCGGCACATTCAGCGCCGCCAGCGTAGTCGCCCCCGCCACTCCATCTTCGCCAAGGTATTGCTCGATCTGATATTTCTTCACCGCTGCTGTGACGGCGCCGTCGTACTTCGTGCCGCGGATCAATCGCGGATCGAGAAAACCTGCCGCGACCATCCTCGCGCGCAACTGTGCAACAGCGGATTCGTCCATACCGGGTTTGAGCGAATGGTCTGCCGCCACTTTCGGCCAGCCGCCTCTGTCCCGAACACCGCGCAGTTGCGCCAGAGCCTGACGCAAACTGACGTACACCGCTTCTTGCGGCGGCGCCTGAGCAAATGCGCTCGCCACATCGTGATTGTCGAGTGCCGCGAAGAAGGCGTTGAAGTCGTCACGGGGATCGACGCCRTTCGAGTCAAAATTCCAGTGATTGTCGAGCCTCGCAGGGTCGACCTTGCCACGCCGCAATTGCTGCAACGCAGTAATAAAAGTGTGTGTGGTGGCGATATCAAACGCTGCCCGCTGCTCAGTCGTGGCGTTCAAGGCCTGTACTGAAGGCTGAGTCCGGACAATTTCTTCAATATGGAAATCCGCCGGGTTCAAACCGTCGGCCTGGGTGTCATTCAAGCTTTTGATCAACTGCGCGACGTCGCTGTCATTCGTCCACGCCGCGCGATAGGCGCGATGGGTATAAAAATCCATGACCAGACGACTGACATCCACCCGCCGATTGCGCTTTGAAGTGAGCAATGGCGGAAACGCGGTTTTCAGCGGCGCAAGGGAGGCCTGAATCGTTTGAGCGACGTTGTCGTCCGGTGCAGCGTCCATAACGACGCTCGGCGCAGTTGCCGGCTCAATCGGCGAAGTTTCGGCGATCGCTGCACCGCTGATCAGAAAGCCCATAAAAAATATGCGGCTTATGACGAATAACCTTGTTAATTGCACCATAGATAATCCTTAATCTCCTGCATTCACCCGCTAGCTTCCCACGCACTGCTAGACTCGAACTTAACATGATGAGACATCTATATGGCGTTACTACGTTTTGGTCTGCCAATCGCGGCCCTGTTACTGACTGCAATGTCCGTACCATCAGCTTACGCCGATTCGCTTGCCGCCGCCCTCGTCAAAGCAGCGCCCACTGCCGACGCCAAGGTCATTGACCTGGCGGTCCGCGCTTCCAAATGCAGCATCGCTCAAGGCAAAGCCCCTGTCCAAAGGCTTGCGGTCATCGACTATTCCCTGCCTTCGACCGAACAACGGTTGTGGGTGTTCGACCTGAAGAAACGCAAATTACTGTTCCATGAACTGGTGGCCCACGGGCGCAACACCGGCGAGAACATGGCCGTTAATTTCTCCAATAAGAACGAAAGCTTCGCCACCAGTCTCGGCTTGTACCGCACGCAGTCAAGTTATGTCGGGCAAAACGGCTACTCGCTGCGCATGGAAGGCCTGGAACCGGGTTTCAACGACAATGCATTTGACCGGGCTATCGTGATTCACGGTGCACCGTATGTCAGCCCGATGCTGGCCCGTGTGAATGGCCGGATCGGCAGAAGCCTCGGTTGTCCGGCCGTCCGGCCGGCGATAGCGCATCGACTGATTGACTCGATGAAAGATGGGCAGCTGTTATTTTCTTACTATCCGGATCAGCGTTGGTTGAAGACGTCTTCTTATATCAATTGCGGAAGTGAGACCGTTGCGTCGGCGTCCAAATCAACTATCCGCAAGTAAATACCGCGTCCACCTCCCAGTTTTCGATAAGGCTGTACTCGTTAGTCTCGCCGTCAACGCCATGTTGACGGACCGAGAACAAAGGCATGCACTCCAACACTTCATTGTTCCAGCCCCCGAACGCTAATTAGTGTTTATTATCCGTTCGGGGACGGCTCTGCGCTACCGCTTAGCCGATGAG
>NZ_JBFUKU010000456.1:0-2920 GCF_056400685.1 Pseudomonas sp. P5_A12
GTGTGGCGCGCATGTGTGGCGCGCATTCTACGGAGCGACCTCACCTCTGGCAAGCACTTTTTTAAATAATTTTCTCAGGCCTTCCAAAGGCTTAGCGAAGGGTTGGCCTATGGCGCCGCTAAGAGAATAATGCCCCCCTTTGTATATAAGGAGAGACTTACCCCATGTGGTTCAAAAACCTGCTTATCTATCGCCTGACCCAAGATCTGCCTGTTGATGCCGAGGCGTTGGAAACTGCACTGGCCACCAAACTGGCGCGTTCATGTGCAAGCCAGGAGTTGACCACCTACGGTTTCGTCGCGCCATTCGGTAAGGGTGAAGATGCACCGCTGGTCCATGTCAGCGGCGACTTCCTGCTGATCTCTGCGCGTAAAGAAGAACGCATTTTGCCAGGCAGCGTCGTGCGCGACGCCGTGAAGGAAAAGGTCGATGAGATCGAAGCCGAGCAAATGCGCAAGGTCTATAAGAAGGAGCGCGACCAGATCAAGGATGAAATCATCCAGGCGTTCCTGCCGCGCGCCTTTATTCGTCGCTCGTCGACTTTCGCCGCCATCGCGCCGAAACAGGGCCTGATCCTGGTCAACTCGGCCAGCCCGAAACGTGCCGAGGACTTGCTGTCCACCCTGCGTGAAGTAATCGGCACTCTGCCGGTACGTCCGCTGACCGTCAAAATGTCGCCAACCGCCACCATGACTGAATGGGTCACCACCCAGAAAGCCGCGGACGATTTCTTTGTGCTGGATGAATGCGAGCTGCGTGATACCCACGAAGACGGCGGGATTGTGCGTTGCAAGCGTCAGGATCTGACCAGTGAAGAAATCCAGCTGCACCTGAGCACCGGCAAAGTGGTCACTCAGCTGTCGCTGGCCTGGCAAGACAAACTGTCTTTCGTCCTCGACGACAAGATGGTGGTCAAGCGCCTGAAGTTCGAAGACCTGCTGCAAGACCAGGCGGAACAGGACGGCGGCGAAGAGGCCCTGGGCCAACTGGACGCGAGCTTTACCCTGATGATGCTGACCTTCGGTGACTTCCTGCCGGCACTGGTTGAAGCCTTGGGTGGCGAAGAGACCCCACAAGGTATCTAAAGCCTTGTGATCTCAATTGTGGGAGCGAGCCTGCTCGCGATAGCGGATTAACAGTCGACGTAAATGTTGACCGTGATGACACCATCGCGAGCAGGCTCGCTCCCACATTGGTATTTGTGGTGTTACTTATTAATAAGGATCAGGCCATGCGCGCACTCGCTGCATTGAGTCGTTTTGTCGGCAATACCTTCGCTTACTGGGTACTGATTTTCGCGGTCGTGGCCTTCCTGCAACCGGCGTGGTTCATCGGCCTCAAGGGCGCGATCGTGCCGCTGCTGGGGTTGGTGATGTTCGGCATGGGCCTGACCCTCAAACTTGAAGACTTCGCCGAAGTCGCCCGCCATCCATGGCGAGTGGCCTTGGGCGTGGTTGCGCATTTCGTGATCATGCCCGGTGTGGCGTGGTTGCTCTGCCAGGCGTTTCACCTGCCACCGGAAATCGCCGTCGGTGTGATTCTGGTCGGTTGCTGCCCAAGCGGCACCTCCTCAAACGTGATGACGTGGCTGGCGCGCGGCGATCTGGCCCTGTCGGTGGCCATCGCCGCCGTCACCACCCTCCTCGCCCCGCTGCTGACCCCTGCGTTGATCTGGCTGCTGGCGTCGGCCTGGTTGCCGGTGTCCTTCATGGAGCTGTTCTGGTCGATTCTGCAAGTGGTGCTGCTGCCAATCATCCTCGGTGTGGTGGCTCAACGGGTACTGGGTGCCAAGGTTCGACACGCGGTGGAAGTGTTGCCGCTGATCTCGGTGGTGAGCATCGTGATCATCGTCACCGCCGTGGTGGCCGCCAGCCAGGCGAAGATTGCCGAGTCCGGCCTGCTCATCATGGCGGTGGTGATGCTGCACAATAGCTTCGGGTATCTGCTGGGCTACTTCACCGGGCGCCTGTTCAAGCTGCCGCTGGCCCAACGCAAATCGCTTGCGCTGGAAGTCGGCATGCAAAACTCCGGGCTGGGCGCCGCACTGGCCAGTGCACACTTCTCGCCGCTGGCGGCGGTGCCAAGTGCTTTGTTCAGCGTGTGGCACAACATTTCCGGGGCGCTGCTCTCGACGTATTTCCGTCGAATGAGCGAGAAAGAAGACCGTGAAATCGCTGCACAGCAGGCAACCGAATAAGCCGAAAACTTGATCCCCGGGTTAATGATGGGCACTCTATGGCGCAACGCGAGGACGACCTCGCGGCTCGATCGAGTCATTAATCTGGGGACGACCCCGTCAATCGATGGAGGTCTTTCATGTCCTGGATCATCCTGTTTTTCGCCGGCCTGTTCGAAGTCGGCTGGGCCGTTGGCCTGAAGTATACCGACGGTTTCAGCCGCCCTCTTCCCACCGCGTTGACCGTTGCGGCCATGGCCGTCAGCCTTGGTTTGCTGGGCCTTGCGATGAAGGAATTGCCCCTGGGCACAGCCTATGCGATCTGGACGGGCGTGGGTGCGGTCGGCACGGTAATCGCCGGGATCATTCTGTTTGGTGAATCGATGGCGCTGTTTCGGCTGGCCAGTGTGGCGTTGATTATTGCCGGGCTGATTGGGCTCAAGGTCAGCGCTTAGGTCACTACCGCCATCGTCGGAACGCCGCCCGGGGCAAGCCCGGCTCCCACAGGTTTTGTGTTGTTCCACAAATTGTGTGAACTCCATAATCCTGTGGGAGCCGGGCTTGCCCCGGGCGGCGTTCCGACGATGGCGGTRGTGACCTAAGCGCTGACCTTGAGCCCAATCAGCCCGGCAATAATCAACGCCACACTGGCCAGCCGAAACAGCGCCATCGATTCACCAAACAGAATGATCCCGGCGATTACCGTGCCGACCGCACCCACGCCCGTCCAGATCGCATAGGCTG
>NZ_JBFUKU010000457.1:0-2916 GCF_056400685.1 Pseudomonas sp. P5_A12
ACCCCCTGTTGCTCGCGCGCCAAATCATCACGCCTGGTTCTTGATCTGTGAACTCAAACAACAACATCAACATGGAGAACACCATGAACACATCCACTCTCCAAACGCTTGCCGAAGAAATTTCGGCGCCTGCCTTACCTGACTTCCCCCTCAACCAGTGGTACGTCGCTGCCTTGGGATGGGAGTTGAAGGACACACCCGTCGGCCGGACATTACTCAACAAACCTGTCGTGTTATTTCGCAAAGCCAACGGCGAGGTCGCTGCCCTGGAAGACCGCTGCTGCCACAGAGCGCTGCCACTGTCGAACGGCACGCTCGAAGCAACTGGCATTCGTTGCGGCTACCACGGACTGCTATTCGATGAGCGTGGGAAGTGCGTCGAAATCCCGGGCCAGGACAAGGTACCGAGCAAAGCCAAAGTGCCCGCGTATCACGTACGCGAGCAGGACCAGATCGTCTGGATATGGTTTGGCAGCGAGGCTCAACCGGAGCCCAACTGTGAGCCGCCGACCTACCCTGTTCACAGCAGTGGCAAGTACCTGTTCGAAGGCGACGTGTATCACTACAACGCGCCTTATCAGTTAATCCACGACAACCTCATGGACTTGAGCCATCTGGGTTATGTCCACCTGCGAACCATCGGCGGCAACGCCAGCATCCATATGAATGCACGGATGAGTGTCGAAAGTGAAGGCGACGTAGTGCGGGTCGTGCGCCATATGCCGGACTCGGTTCCACCTCCCACCTACACGGCCGCCTACCCCTTCAAAGGCACCGTGGACCGTTGGCAGGAAATCGAATTTCACGTCAGTCATCTGCGTATCTGGACCGGTGCGGTGAATGCCGGCACCGATTCCCTCGATGACCCCGATCGTGGTGGTTTCCATATGCGCGGATTCCACGGGGTGACGCCAGAAACCGCAACCACCAGTCACTATTTCTGGACCATTGCCACCAATCCCGAAAGCGATCCCGAAGCCATCAAGGCCAAGGTTGTAGAGCAAACGGTAATGACCTTCGATGAAGACAAGGTAATTATCGAAGCCCAATACCAGAACATGTGCCGGTTCGGTGCGCGCTCGATGATCGATATCCACGTCGATGTCGGTGCCAATCGCGCCCGCCGAATCATCGAGCAACTTCGCCAATCCACTTTTTGAGCACAGGGCACACGCGTACTCAACTCAATGTGCACCTTTACATAACAACAACTTCTTTAAGGGAAAAAGCATGTCTGGCAATCGTGGTGTGGTGTATCTCGGCTCCGGGAAAGTAGAAGTACAAAAAATCGACTACCCGAAAATGCAGGACCCGCGCGGTCGCAAGATCGAGCATGGGGTCATTCTCAAGGTGATCTCCACCAACATCTGTGGCTCCGACCAGCACATGGTGCGCGGTCGTACCACCGCGCAGACCGGTCTGGTGCTGGGCCACGAGATCACCGGCGAAGTCATCGAGAAAGGCAGCGACGTCGAGAACCTGAAAATCGGCGACCTGGTGTCCGTACCGTTCAACGTGGCTTGCGGGCGCTGCCGTTCCTGCAAAGAAATGCACACCGGTGTCTGTCTCAGCGTTAACCCGGCCCGTCCCGGCGGTGCTTACGGTTATGTCGACATGGGTGACTGGACCGGTGGCCAGGCCGAATACGCGATGGTGCCGTACGCCGACTTCAACCTGCTGAAACTGCCGGACCGTGACCGCGCGATGGAAAAAATCCGCGACCTGACCTGCCTCTCCGACATCCTGCCCACCGGTTACCACGGCGCCGTGACGGCCGGCGTCGGTCCGGGCAGCACGGTGTACATCGCCGGCGCCGGTCCAGTAGGCCTTGCTGCTGCCGCGTCCGCCCGCCTGCTCGGCGCGGCTGTAGTCATCGTCGGTGACGTCAACACCGTGCGCCTGGCCCACGCCAAGGCCCAGGGTTTCGAAATCGCCGACCTGTCCCTGGACACGCCGCTGCACGAACAGATCGCTGCACTGCTCGGCGAGCCTGAAGTCGATTGCGCCGTCGACGCCGTAGGCTTCGAAGCGCGCGGTCACGGGCATGCCGGCGTGCAACATGAAGCGCCAGCCACCGTGCTCAACTCGCTGATGGGCGTGGTGCGGGTGGCGGGCAAAATCGGTATCCCGGGCCTGTATGTGACCGAAGATCCGGGTGCGGTGGACGCCGCTGCGAAAATGGGCAGCCTGAGCATCCGCTTCGGTCTGGGCTGGGCCAAGTCCCATAGTTTCCATACCGGCCAGACGCCAGTGATGAAGTACAACCGCCAATTGATGCAAGCAATCATGTGGGACCGCATCAACATCGCCGAAGTGGTGGGTGTACAGGTGATCAGCCTGGACCAGGCACCGCAGGGGTATGGCGAGTTCGATGCCGGCGTGCCGAAAAAATTCGTCATCGATCCACACAAGACCTTCAGCGCGGCCTGAACGCTGATTTTCCCGGCTGACTCAGGCGTTCCCTCGACCTGAGCACCCTGCCGCCCCGGAGTCGAGTCGCTGGCTCCGAGGCACCTTGCATGCTCCACAGACCAACAAAAACAAGAAGGTATCGACATGTACACCCTGTACCCCCTGCATAGCGAGGCGACTTCGGCTGCCCGTCGTTCACACCAACTCCCTACCTACAGCCTCGGAGCCTGATCACATGAGCCATTCGATTGGGCAACAGCTGGACGAAAAACCGATGGTCAGCTTCCAGTGGGGCGTGATTGCGCTCTGCTTTCTGATCAACATGCTGGATGGCTTCGATGTGTTGGTAATGGCTTTCACCGCCGCTTCTATTGCTACTGACTGGGGCCTCAGCGGCATTCACCTCGGCTACCTGCTCAGCGCAGGGCTTGTCGGAATGGCGATCGGCTCGTTGTTTATCGCCCCTTGGGCCGACCGCTTCGGGCGACGCCCGCTGATCCTGCT
>NZ_JBFUKU010000458.1:0-2912 GCF_056400685.1 Pseudomonas sp. P5_A12
CAACAGTGCCGGGCCGATCACCAAGGCAGCCGCCCAGGGCAAGATTTGGCGTGCGGCGTTTCGATCGAGCACGGTTTGCGGTATTGCGATCAACTGAGTATCGAGCAATTCCGGATTTGAAACGGGTGACTCTGGCGTTACGGTCTCGGCAGCGCAATAGCCCATCTCCTTCATTGCAGCCTTGTACTGCTTCGATGCGCCAATGAGATCGTCGTGAAGTGTGATGACTTCCTGTGTCAAAAAGCCATAGTCTTCTCCTGTAGGGTTCTTGTTGGAAACATCTGACTGTGCCGCAGACGCATCGCTTGAAGTGTCCTTGAGCCCCGCCTGCAGGGAAATGACGCCGCCGATAGCGCCAAGTAGTTTCAACCTGAACATCAGAAAGGAAAGAGCAGAAAAAATCGCCAGCAAGGCAACGGCGGCCAGTGTGATGTCCTTACGAATTTGTACCGAGCGGACTTGCAGCTCCTGTTTTGGATAAATCGCAACGACGCTGCCAAGTAGAGTGCCCGATTCATTCACTATGGATCGCCCACTGACCACCGAATCAGAGCCTTCAAGGTCCCACTTGCCATCTTTATTCAATACCTGCGCATGCGACAGTTCATCTGCCTGTTCGCTGTCAAGCTTCTCACCGGTGGACTTGATAATATCTCCGGATGCGCTCAACAATTCGATGGCGGAAATATCAGGATCCGTTTCCTTGGCGCGACTGAGCAGGCCTTCTGAGTTGCGCACTGATGTGAGTGGAAGCCCCATGGCCGCCACATCACGAAACGGTGCAGCAGTTGCCTCAGCCACAACCGATAGCCTTTGGCGTGTCAAATGAGAAAGCATGGCGTCGTGCTGGAGAACGACCAATACCGCCAGGACGGCCAGTACCGTTGCAATAGTGACGGTCAATGCGATCCAACACCTTAGATGCAAACTGAGGTTTCGCATTACCTTCTCACTCCCCTAGCAGGCCTTTGAAAAACCGCACTACGAGCCTGACAAATTTCCAAAGCGATCAGGTGATACACAGCCTAGCAGTAACTGGGCACTGGGCTTTTCCCGACCGATCAGTATCCCAAGCCTGCGCTTGATGGCGATTGTGCGCAGGGCACTTCGGCGTGCCGATTTCTTGGCTCATCTTCACGGCTCGGTGGCCCGAATCGATGTCAGGCCTGTGGCTGAAGTCCGCCTCTGAAACCACTGCCAACCTCAAATCGGCCCTTCGGCTGTTTCTGAACTCACCCAGCTGCAAAAATCCCGATCAGCTCCGCCAGGAACGCACTCACCACCTCCCGTTGCCGCGCCGAATGTCGAACGGCCGCATGGAAGCCAACTTCATAGCGCAGTTGCTCCGGATTCAGCGGATGCAGCTGCCCCAACTGTTCATGTTTGGCCGCGTAGTGCTGGGGCAAAAAACCCAAATGCTGGCCCGACAGAATGAGCAGGGCGGCGCCGTCCATGCTGTCGGTGAGTACCGTCAAGCGCTCGATGGAGGTGGGTGCGGGCATTTCCGGCAAGGGGTGGCTGGGCCAGACCCAATCGTAATCGCGCACGTCATCGCGGCTCAGCGCACCCACGTGGTCGAACAACGGGTGCGCCGGGGCGCAGTAGGCGATTTGGGTTTCCTGGAACAACGGGTAGTAATCGATGTTGGGCAAGCGGTGCCAGAAGTAACCGATGGCCAGATCGATGTGGCCGTTGATGATTTTCTCTTCCAGCAACGAAGACGACAGTTCGGTGAAGTGGAAGTACAACCCCTCATGTCGCGAGCGCAACCGGGCAATGGCCAGGGCGATGTGCTTGTTGGCGGACGGATCGATTTGACCGAGCAAGCCGATGTTAATGTTCCCCGACACCTTGCGATTGATGTGCTGCACTTCAACCCGAAAGCCCTCGGCCGCCGCCAGTAACCGGTGCGCCGCATCGACAAACTGCCCACCCTTGGGCGTCACCGAAAACCCGCCGCGCCCACGCTCGCACAGACGAAATCCCACCCGCGCTTCCAGCGTCGCCAATTGCGCGCTGATGGTGGGCTGCGTGGTATTGAGCGCCGTCTGCGCGGCCGAGATCCCGCCCGCCTCAACGACGGTCAGAAAGACCCGGATCAAACGCAGATCCAGCTCCGATACAGTGCCCAGCATGTGTGCCTCCGAGGTTCGTTACATAGGTGCCGATCTATGTAAGCAGTGCGCATGCGATATTTAACAGCCCTGACCAACGCCCTACATTGCAATGAAACCGGCGCTTTGCCCATAAAAACAACAATCACCAGCATAGGAACATTCGTATGTCAGGGTCCTCACAGTCTGCGCACGCCCTCCAAGCGAGCAGCGGGTTGGCCATCGAAGGCCACTCGATCGATTACATCCCGGAAAACGAACGTCACGCCAAACTTAGCAGCCAGGGGCCTTTCTGGTTTCTCGGTAACTTCCACTTCTTCACCATTTCCATCGGCTTTGTCGGCCCGAGCCTCGGCTTGTCGGCACTGTGGACGATGCTGGCCGGTGCGCTGGGCATTATGTTCGGCACCATTTTCATGGCCTTCCACGGTTCGCAAGGCCCGGAGATGGGCCTGCCGCAAATGATCCAGTCCCGCGCCCAGTTCGGTTATCGCGGGGTGATCCTGGCCTTGATGGCGACGATGTTTGTGTTCGTCGGCTTCAACGTGGTGAACATCTCGCTGATCATGAACGGCCTCGAACATGTGTTCGGCATCGACCCGACGATAGTCGCGGTGGCGGTGGTGCTGATCGGTGCGTTGCTGTCGATCTACGGCCACGACCTGATGCACAAAGCGTTCAAGTGGGCGTTGCTCGCCACCTTGCCGCTGTATGCGCTGGTCACGATCGCCCTGATGTTCGGCGCCGGCCAAGAGGGCGTCACCCCGGCGACTGACCTGGGCTTCAGCTGGGTTGCGT
>NZ_JBFUKU010000459.1:0-2897 GCF_056400685.1 Pseudomonas sp. P5_A12
GTCAACACAGATGCTGAATGTTATGGCCTCATCGCGAGYAGGCTCGCTCCCACAGGTTCTGTGTTTTGACGTATAAATTGTCGATGTTCAAACCCGTATTCRTGAGGAGAGCGCGCGTGTCGCCAAGCCTGTTCCGACGATAACCATCAGCCCGCTGTGCGTTTTCAGTGTCGCCCATTTTTTTGGCTGCTATTTATTACAGGCCCAGGTTCATGCCCGAATACGTTAATTGGCTTCGTCACGCTTCGCCTTACATCAATGCCCACCGCGATTGCACCTTTGTCGTCATGCTCCCCGGCGATGGTGTGGAACACCCGAATTTCGGCAATATCGTCCACGACCTGGTGCTGTTGCACAGCTTGGGCGTGCGGCTGGTGCTGGTACACGGTTCCCGTCCGCAAATTGAAACCCGCCTCGCCGCGCGCGGCCTGACCCCGCATTACCATCACGGCATGCGCATCACCGATGCCGCGACGCTGGAGTGTGTGATCGATGCGGTCGGTCAGCTGCGTATCGCCATTGAAGCGCGCCTGTCGATGGACATGGCCTCGTCGCCCATGCAGGGCTCGCGCCTGCGGGTGGCCAGCGGCAACCTGGTCACGGCGCGGCCGATTGGTGTGCTCGAAGGCGTGGATTATCACCACACCGGCGAGGTACGTCGGGTCGACCGCAAAGGCATCAATCGCCTGTTGGACGAGCGCTCCATCGTGTTGTTGTCGCCGCTGGGTTATTCGCCGACGGGCGAGATCTTCAACCTCGCCTGCGAAGACGTCGCCACGCGTGCGGCCATCGACCTGAGCGCGGACAAATTGCTGCTATTCGGCGCCGACATGGGCTTGATCGATGAAAACGGTCGTCTGGTGCGTGAATTGCGTCCGCAACAAGTGCCGGCGCATTTGCAGCGTCTGGGTAGCAACTATCAGGCTGAGCTGTTGGATGYGGCGGCTGAAGCGTGCCGGGGCGGCGTTGCGCGTAGCCATATAGTCAGCTATGCCGAAAACGGTGCGTTGTTGACCGAGCTGTTCACTCGCGACGGTGGCGGTACGCTGGTGGCGCAGGAGCAATTTGAAATTGTGCGCGAAGCGGCGATTGAGGATGTCGGCGGTTTGCTGGATTTGATCAGCCCGCTGGAAGAGCAGGGGATTCTGGTGCGTCGCTCCCGTGAAGTACTGGAGCGTGAGATCGAGCAGTTCAGTGTGGTCGAGCGCGAAGGCATGATCATCGCTTGTGCGGCGCTGTATCAGATTGCCGATTCGGACGCCGGGGAGCTGGCGTGCCTGGCGGTGAACCCGGAGTATCGCCATGGCGGGCGCGGTGATGAACTGCTGGAGCGCATCGAAACCCGTGCCCGGGCCCAGGGTTTGAAAACCCTGTTCGTGCTGACGACCCGGACCGCTCACTGGTTCCGCGAGCGCGGGTTTGTGCCGAGCAGCGTCGAACGCCTGCCGTCAGCGCGGGCTTCGCTGTACAACTATCAGCGTAATTCGAAGATCTTCGAAAAGACCTTATAACTGTGGCGCCCCCTTCGCGAGCAGGCTCGCTCCTACACTGGATCTGCATTCACTGGAGATCCCTTGTGGGAGCGAGCCTGCTCGCGATGGCTGCGCAGCAGCCCCCTGACAACTACTCAGCAACAAACTTCGCACTGACATACGCCGAATAATCCGGCAGCACAGTCTCTACCTTCCCCTGCTCCTTCAAGAACTTCGCCGTCTCACCAATCGCCTTGGCCGTGCCGCCATCCAGTAGCGCGGTGGTCTGCTGGGCCTTGGCATCCGGAAACGCAGAGCCGGCCAACAGTTCCGGTACGTCGGCCGCATTGGCACCGGTCAGTTTGGCGATTTTCTGCACGGGCAGCGAATCGGCGGTCCAGCTGTCTTTATGCGCAGCGTAGTCGGCGAACGAGTCCAGGGTGACCTTGGCAAATTTTGCCACCACATCAGGGTGTTTCTCGGCGTAATCCTTACGCGCGACCCAGACTTCGAACGTCGGCGCCCCCCATTGACCGACCTGCGCGGCATCCGTCAACGTCTTGCCTGTCTTGCGAATTTCCCCCAGCGCGGGTGACCAGACAAACGCGCCATCAATATCACCACGCTTCCACGCTGCAGCGATCTCCGCCGGTTGCAAATTCACCACTTTGACTTTCGAAGCGTCCAGGCCCCAATGCTTCAGTGCGCCGAGCAAACTGTAGTGAGAGGTTGAAACGAAGGGGGTGGCAATGGTCTTGCCGATCAGATCTTGCGGATTGTCGATACCGCTCCCGTTGCGCACCACGAGGGCTTCAGCCGCATTGATCTGGGCAGACACGATGAACGCGACTATCKGTAGATTGCGCGAGGCGGCTGCGGCCAAAGGACTGGAGCCGAGGTTGCCAATCTGCACGTCACCGGAAGCGATGGCGGTCACCACTTCAGGGCCGCTGTTGAATCGGCGCCAGTCAATTTTCTGGCCAATGGCTTGCTCGTACACACCGTCCGCCTGGGGGACTTTGCTGGGGTCGATGCCGGTTTGATAACCCACAGTCAGGTTGGCCGCTTGAGCGGAATGTGAAATTATCAGGGACACACAAACTGTAACAAATAGGCTGGATAGTTCGCGTCTGATCGTCATGGCGTCGCCTTTGAGTGAGGGTTTGTTTCCGAATTGCTTCAAACGCTAAACGATCTAAAAAACATCTAATAAATACCATTTGGTAATTAGCTTATGAGCTGGGGGCTCTATTCCGGGGCAACGTGGGGTGCAGCGCTAAATTCCTAAAAGGTATGAGAAACGAACGGGCTAGTTCTTTGCAGATTTATGACGGGCTCATGACCAACACTGACCAAAAAACGGGGGATTAGACCATGGTCGTAGACACACAAAGTTACGATTGACTTGTGGGTCACGCTCTGGCG